>JAPUHZ010000029.1 GCA_027297485.1 Deltaproteobacteria bacterium | reverse complement strand
ACAAAAAGGTGCTTAGCCCCCATGAAACCATTGGCAACCTGAAATATCAGGTCGGGTTTTACATCGGTCATGGAGTCACTCCTTTCGTCACTTTACGCCTGCTTTTATCGACAAACACTGCCGAACTCGCAGTCTATCCCGGTAACAGCCCGCAGTATATCCAGGCTTTGGGTTTGTAACCCGGCACGATACCGCCTGAGAGCCTTGCCTCAAATTTGACACAAGGGCTATTCTGTCCAATATCGCCTTCACTCCTGAAGATCAAGCTCCAATCCACTGTTCGGGCCGAGGAGTTGACACCAACCCACCCCCAGCGATAAAGGAGCGTTATGATCCGTGTCTACAGTGCTCTCCTACGTTCGCAATAAGTACAATTTCCCGTCTCCCATTCCTGAACGTTACGATTACTTAGCTTGGGCTTTCTTTTGGACCTGGTTTTTAGGCGGAACATTCTTTGCGTTTGCTATTCCTTGGGAGCGTTCTTCATATTCCGCTGGATTGCAACCGGATTCAGAGGAGAGGAGCCACACTCAAGAAGACATTATAGATAATCATCGACTGCCGGCCACTCTAACCGGCTTTTTTTCTCATCCTTGCACGGGCCTCGTTCAAGGTAATTTCTCCCCCTCTCACCCTTTCTGCAAGACCAGGCGCCTTGTCTTTTAGTCTCTTCATCGCAGCGCGTCTCATTCTCATGTACTCTCTGAGGTACGTTCTACGGGACCCCGCTGCCCTAACCCTCTCCGCACACCTCGGGCTGCAATAAAGCTGCCTTCCTCTGCGGACAAAGATTCCCTGACAGGTTGCACAACGAGCGAAAGGTAGCCTCGTCCTCGTGAGGAGGTCGAAAAGGCGCAAGAGGAGCCGCCCTGTAAAGTCCAGTGGAATGATCGTTTTCTCGAACCTGTTCCCCACCCGGAGGAGCAGGAGGTCAGCCGGAAAGGGGTTCAACGGGGCGGTGCTCACCCCTTTGACTTGCGCTTTCTCATCGAGTGCCCAATCGATTGCCTTGCGAACTTCAGTTTTGACATAGGAAAGGTCCTCGTCGGTGATCTCTTTCTTGAGCGCGCTTCCTCCCTTCGTGCTCGCAACGAATTCGGCATCCTCTTTGAGGCGGCGTAGGCTTTTTAGGTCTGGAGCGGTGGCGAAAGCTAGGAACCAGGAGGCCAGGCGCCGCTCCTTCTGAGGAGAGTCAAGGCCCAGTTTCTCCACCATCCCCAAAACCTGCCTTTGAACTTGCTCCCGGCTCAGGACCGGCCTCAGGCGTCCCGTGATGCTTCTAGACGAGTCTTCCCTATCAAACTTCTCCGGTACCGTGGGACGTATTCTCGTTGCCCCCATGCCCTAATGTAAACCATGAATCTCTATTCTTGTCAACCATGATTATAGTTAACCAATCCGGGTTTACTACGGCGGCTTGTTATGCTTCAATCAGCAAGGAGGTGAAAAGTATGCGTAAGACAAGCAAGCTATCGGTCAATGAGGTTGCCACCGACCTGGGGATCTCCCCGTTTACGGTGCGGCGCTGGGTAGCGGAGAGGAAGATTGCCTTCTTCAAAGTGGGTGGGCGGATCGTCTTCGACAGACGCGATATTGATGCTCTCTTAGTCCGATCGCGCGTTGAGCCGGTCGAACTCAAACGCGAAGATGCAATGAATGGTCTTTAAATAGCGACGCCCGGCCACTTTGGACTCGGCGACCAGGCGTCAAAAAGGAGAGTAGCAGATGGGAAATGTTACTAGCACGCAAGAGATGCTCGCGTCAAGCGAGGACTACCCTCGCTTTGATCTGGCCCGTTTGGAGCGGTCCTTAACCCGCATGGCCTGCCACGCCGTAACGCCGCTTGACCGCCGCCGCCTGCTTCGAAATGCGCGGGCAGTCGTTGAGGCCCTTGAGGATAAAATGCCCCTGAGCGTGGTGGCGGCCCGATGTGAATCTCTGGTGTGGGCTGCAGCACGGTTCATCAAAAAAGTAGAAATGCGTGAGCGGGCATGGAACCGGTAATGCAAGAATTCCGCAATGCAATCAAAGCCGTGGGGTTAGAGCCGCCAGACGTGATTGAGCCAGGCCGGCTGCACCGGTTTTCAACCAACGGAAGGCCTGGCGACAGCGCGGGGTGGTGCAAACTATTCCCCGACATGTTAGGCGGCATCTTCGGCGATTTCCGCACCGGGCTTTATGAGGTGTGGCAAGCGAAGCGCGATAGGCCCTTTACAGCGGCAGAGCGTGAAGCATTTCGGCAACGCTGCGAGCAAGAGCGCCGCGAGCGCGAAGCCGAGCAGGAGCGCCGACATGCCGAGGCCGCAAAGGAAGCGGCGAAGATATTCGATGCTGCGAGTGGCGATCCCGATTCACATCCTTACAGCAAAGATAAGTTTATTCCCCTTGGAGATCTGGTCAAACGCGGTCGATGGCCGCAACGCGGATGGGAAGACGCCTTGCTGGTCCCCCTCTATGACGTGAAGGGGAAGATGTGGACGCTCGAAGCGATCGACGCCGACGGTAGTAAGGATAAAGACTTTCTCTGGGGCGGCAAAAACGCGGTTGTTTTTATCCGTTCGGCGAGATACGCAATGCAAAACTAATTCTTGTCGGCGAAGGCGTTGCCACAGTCGCAGCGGCTCACAGCGCAACCGGGTTCCCGGCTGTCGCTGCGATGGATTGCGGCAATCTCAAGCCCGTAGCTCACGCCATTAAAAAAGTTGCGCCGAACGCCGAGGTGGTCATTCTCTCCGATTGGGACATAAACCCTGACGGTACCAACCCAGGCATAAAGGCAGCGACAGAGGCGGCGCGGGCAACCAGCGCGCTCATAGCAATTCCCGAGTTAGAGGGGCGCAAGTGCGATTTCTGGGATGTGTGGATGGAACGGGACGCTGAGACCGTAGCACAGGCGATAGCGAACGCGAAACCAGCGAAAGACGGACAGAACGAAGAGCAGACTTCCAGGCAGGAAACGAAGCAAGCCATTCGCATCGAGACGCTCGGGGATCTATGGCGTAAGGATATCCCAGCGCGAGAGAGCTTTCTAGGTGATGGACTAATTGCAAGGGGCGACCTGATCGTATTTTCCGGCCCTCAGAAAAAAGGGAAAAGCCTTGCCTCTCTGAATCAGGCTCTTTGCCTTGCCCGTGGCAAACCGTGGCTGGATTTTTCGGTTCTAAAATCTATTCGCGTGGGAATCATGCAGCAGGAGATCCCAGAGGGCGCCTTAAAAGAGCGCCTCCAGAAGATGCTGGGGTCGGAGGTAGACCCCTCCTTTCTCTCCTTGATTCCGCATTGCAGCCGCCAAGGGTTGAAGCTTGACACTAAAGCCGGCTTGGACTTTCTCCGGAGGTGGCTCGATGAGGCAAAAATCGACCTACTCCAACTCGATCCGCTCTATACATTTCACAGCGGCGACGAGAACAGCGCAAAAGATATGGGGCGTTTATTCTCCCCACTTCAGCAAATCATCCGCGACTACTCTATCGCGGTCAAAATCATTCACCACCATGGCAAGCCGAGCCAGGTTGAAAGAGAAGGTGGAGACCTTCACAGAGGAACATCCCTTCTACGTGATGTTACGGATGCTAACTGGACTTTTACCAGGGTCCCGGCTAACAAGCTTGCGCTCAACGAGCCCCCCTCAAAGTACGTCTACATGAGCTTTGAGCAGAGGCATTCGGCCTCTCCCGATCCCTTACTCCTACACCTCGACCCTGAGACCTTATGGCTTGAGCGTGTAGAAGCCAAAGCGGTCCAGGAAGTTAGGGGCGAGGAAGTTGTGGAGGAGATTGTCCAAAGGGGCGGTGAAGCTCTGCAGGAGGACCTCATCAAAGCCATGCATGAGAAGTTAGGTGCCAGGGACCGGTCAATACGGGATGCAATCTACAAGGCACGTGACGAGGGACTAATTAAGGGGTTCAATAAGGGGCACAAGAAGCTCTGGAAGCTCTCGGTGGAAGTTGGCAAGGACGTTGGTGAGGAACCTTGCCAAAGTGCCATTTAGACGAAGTTGGCAAAGTACCGTTTACCAACTTCAATTGGCAATAACCGTATGAAAAGCAAGGGATTTTTGGGGACATTCGTTAAGTTGGCAAGTTGGCAAAGTATGTGGCCCCTAGGGTACTTTGCCAGGTTGCCAGGTTGGCAAAGTGGGGATGTAGATGGCACGTCCAGCATGGGTTGAAGAGCTAAAAGGGTTACCCTCTAACCCTAATGTTACAGAGGCCATAGAGGTCCATGAGGCTGAGACCATCCAGGGGGTGAAGATTGCCTCCACCGTCTTGAATGACGATATCTGGCTCATCCTGGACCGATCCTTTATCCCCCATGACGGGCTAGCCGTTTACTACCCCGAGGAAATCCCGTTGCTTCGGGGCAAGTCCGCCGAGGATCTGAGCGAGATCCATAGAATCAAACTGACATTTCCTGGCTGTAGGGTGATCCAAGAAGGGCCAGAAGGTAAGGGGTAAGCCCTATGGGCGAGCCGGCCAAACACCCAGTTCCTGAATTCCCTCTGTCAGCCCTGGAAGCCTGGCTGAGAACGCTGATCAGGGAAGAGATCCAGGCGGCCAACCAAAACGGGCATAATGACCAAAATGGGGCAGAGCTACTCACCGCACAGCAAGCGGGTGAGCGTTGGAATATCCCGGCCTCCAAGATAAAAGCTATGGCACGTCAGGGGCAACTACCTTGCGTCAGGCTAGGGCATTACGTAAGGTTCAGTCCCGCCGACCTTGCCAGGTTCATCGAAGGCCACAAAGAATAGCCTTCCTCTAAATAACCACTCAGCAGATTTTTTCACAAATAAGAGAGAAG
>JAPUHZ010000289.1 GCA_027297485.1 Deltaproteobacteria bacterium | reverse complement strand
TGATGATCCAAGCTGAGGGGCGTGTGGTCGTCAGGTTTTACTGACAAGTGCCCAAAAACGTTGACAAAAGTGAAACAAATTGATTATTAATAACATATACAAAAATTAGATTTCAAAACTTAAAAAACGTCAAATAAAACTGACATATTAAGGATCCAGAGCCAGCATGCCTGCGCCTCTGGATCTAAAATTTTGTTCTGGTCCCAACTCATTATAATTTCTGGATATAAAGGTCGTCTGTCTCTCGACAGATGGCCGTTTTTATGTACCGCAGCGTGGTTGGCATAGTTTTTCCTTATATAGCCTATCAAAACAGGGGTAGTCGTCTGTTTCTGGATAACGCTTAGGGTGTATTTTGCACGAATTTTACAATATAACCGGCTCTGATAGTTTCTTCTTTAATTAGCTAAGGAGGTTCGCTATGTTTGAGGTAATCGGTGATACTCTTTTCGAGACCATTGGCGGTAAAGTCCTGCTCAGTATCGGTCTCATCCTGATGGCGCCTGTCTCTCTCCCGTTTCTTCGCCCGGTGACAAAGCAGGTGATCAAAACCGGTCTTGTCCTGAGTGAGAAGTGGGGTGGTGCGGTAGACGAGGCTCGATTTGAGATGGCCGGAGCTGCCGGGGGGCAGGTGGCCAAAGAAGCAACGCAGGAAAGAGGAAGGTCAGTGGTAAAGAAGGCGAAGAAGGCGAAGAAGGCGAAGAAGAGCAATCAACCGAGCGATGAGTAGGAAGAGGAGGTATAAGATGGCGTCAAACGGAATGCAGATCATCCATTTTATTCCGGGGCGTGTTCGCGTCAAGATTAACCGGATCAAAGGGAACGTGCTCCTGGCTGAGGAGACGGAGCGAGCCTTCTCGGCTGTGGACGGCATCCACCAGACAGAGGCCAGCCCCCTTACTGGAAATGTCCTAATATGCTATGATCCCAGCCAACCAGCGTCCATCGACGCCGTGGTGGATATATCAAAAGACTTTGGTTTTTTCCCCGACGGTTTGGACGTGGAACATCTGAAGGATCGGCTCCGTACTTATATCGCCCAGGGTAGTGTACCATTTACCCTAATAGGCCAGATTAAGTCGCTATTTGGAAATTCGAATATGAATGGGAGCAGGAGACAAACCGGATAGGAGAGGCGAAGTGGCGACAGGGAGAGGACAGATTGTTCATTTTATTCCCGGACGTGTCCGGGTGAAGATCGACCAGCTCAAGGGGAACGCGCCCCTGGCTGAGGACCTTCAGCGGGTACTCTCGGCTGTGGACGGCATCCATCAGGCAAAGGCCAGTCCCTTTACCGGAAGTGTGTTAATATGCTATGATCCTGCCCAACCGGAATCCATCGATGCTGCCGTGGAAACGGGGAAAATCTCTGGTGTTTTTCCAGACGGGCTGGATGTAGAACCTCTGAAGGATCAGCTCCGTACTTACAACGCCCGGAACGGTTCGTCCTCCACCCTGGGAGGTGAAATCAAACTCCTCTTTGGAAATCTGAATACGGAGACTCGCAGGGTTACGCGTGGATTCGCCAGTCTGAAAGATTTAATTCCGCTGACGCTATTTTTCCTGGGCCTCAGAAGCCTCCTTTTTTCCGGCCAACGCCTTGTTCCTTCCTGGTACGATTACTTCTGGTTTGCTTTCGGCACCTTCTTCGTGCTCAACCCGACACAACCAAGCACAAGAGCAGAACCAGGGGTTCCTTCCGACAAAGGTATGTAAACTCTCATAAGAACTTATCGGGATGTGCCCCCAATCTCGCATCCCCTGTGGATTCCTTTGTCTTATCCATTCCAAATGCATACGGTTTCAAAGAAAGTATACGACAATGGCGGAAATCCTATCTCTAAATCAAGTAGAAGCTAAGGGGCTCACCAATGGGGTGTCTCTGCGAGACTCCAGTTCCTCTGGACCATGGCCGACACCAGAGGTCGAGATTGTCCACAGTTTACCAGGTCGGATGCGGGTGCGGGTGCGTCGCATCCGTTACGACAGCAACTTCGCTGCTGGTGTGAAGGGCTACCTCTCGACTCTGGACGGCGTTGTCTCGGCCCGTATCGCTCACGAAGCTTCCAGCGCTATTGTCGAGTTCAGCGTTGGGCAAACCAATGCCAAAACGATCGTTCGAGCAATCTCGTCTACGCCCTTTACGGCCATCCTGGCCTATGCCGAGCAAGCCTCAGCGCAGGCTCCGCAGCTTCCGGCAGAGACAGATGAGACATCGAAGAGGCCCATGTATCTGGCAACTGCGGGTGCCGCCTTAAGTTTTTTTGGTGGGCCGCTTTCAGTATTCGCATACCCCTTGATCGCCCTCCCCGCTATTCCCATCTTCAGACGTGCCTGGGAAGCCATTACACGCCACAAACGTTTGAACATTGATTTTCTTGATGCGCTGTCGATCACCGCTGCGGCAGCCACAGGCGATGTGATAAACATCACTTGCATTGTGTGGCTTATCTGCGTCGGTGACTATGTCCGGGATCTCACCAGGGCTCGCTCGCGCCGAGCTATCCGCGATTTGCTGGAGTATGAAAAGACGCTTGCGTGGGTTGTGCGCAACGGTAAGAAGGTTCAAATTCCAGCCAAAGAGATCTGCGTCGGTGACATCGTGGTGGTCTATACCGGCTCTTGCATCCCTGTAGACGGAGTGGTCATTGACGGAGAAGCCACAGTAGACCAGCAGATCCTGACTGGGGAATCGCTTCCCATTGTTAGAGGCGAGGGGGACAAAGTCTTTGCCGCCACAACAGTGAAGGAAGGCAAGATTTACCTTCGGGCCGAGGAAGTTGCTGGAGACACCAAGGCTGCCAACATCGTGCGCCTGGTGGAAAATGCACCGATTCACGAGACACGCAGCCAGAACTATGCCGAGAAGATGGCTGACCGCCTGGTGCTTCCTTCGCTTGTCGGGGCAACGGCCGTCTCTGTCGCTACGATGAGCATCACCCGTTTTGCCGCGATTGTGACCGTCGATTTTGGAACCGGCGTGCGTGTGTCGGCGCCGACTGCTGTACTTGCCAGTATGACCGCTTCTGCCCACCGGGGGGTTCTGATCAAAGGGGGAGCTTATCTTGAAAAGCTCGCCCAGGTCTCGGTCATCATCTTTGACAAGACGGGCACCCTGACTCACGGAGTTCTGGAGGTGCAAGATGTTATCTCTCACAATGGCATATCGGAACACCAGTCCCTTGCGCTTGCAGCCGCGGTTTCAGACCGACAGACTCATCCGGTTTCACAGGCTGTGTGCCGAAAGGCCAGGTCGTTGTCGATAGAGGTGCCCCAGCGAGAGTCCTCACAGTTTCACGTTGGACGCGGCGTTGAGGCTGAGGTAAACGGGAACCTGGTTCATCTGGGCAGTGCACGGTTTATGGGGGAGCTCGGGATTTGTTCCAACGTTCCCAAGACTGTGGAGAATCTGCTTTTCGATCAGGGGAAGTCCCTTCTTTATCTTGCCGTCGATGGGGAGCACGCTGCGACTTTTGCCTATCAAGACAAGCTGCGCCAAGAAAGTGCCGAGGTGATTCGTGCCCTGCGCTCCCGGGGCATCGAGAAGTTGGTGATGCTCACCGGCGACAATGAGCAAGTCGCGGCCCGGGTTTCCGGTGAACTCGGTTTAACAAGCTATTATGCCGAAATGCTGCCTGAAGATAAGGCTCGGGTGGTTCAGGAATTTCAGGCTCAAGGTCATATCGTCGCTGTGGTAGGAGATGGCATCAACGATTCACCCGCACTTTCTTACGCCGATGTGGGGATCTCGATCCGGAGCGGAGCGGAGATTGCCCGGGAGACCGCCGGTGTGGTGTTGATGGAGGAGGATCTTTTTAAGCTGGTCGAGGCGGTGGATACATCCCGTGAAGCCATGAATTTGATCAAGCAGAATTATATGATCACCATGGGTTCCAACGGGATGGCCTACTTCTGCGCCGCGTTTGGGTGGATGAGCCCGATAACCTCCACGCTCGTGAGCAACGGCTCTGCGGTGCTGGCATGTTTGAACGGGATCCGTCCCGTTCTGCGGCAGAAAACTGCAACCTGAGAAAGGGAGAAACCATAATGTTCGCCCCAAACCAGTGAAGAGGTGAAATCATGGGAGAGATCGGAGCTTTCATACTCATTGTCGGAATATCCATGCCCTACAGGTGGTTTTCAAATCGAACATGATTGATCGTTGGTCAGGACATCGGACAGAAAACCTTGTTGTCCCGGCCTCTCAGAAGTCTGACAGGTTCTTTATTCATCCGTAAGGAGTTAGCTATGTTTGAAATAGTCGGTGAGTTCTTTTTCGAGAGCATTGGCGGGAAAATCCTGCTGGGTGTTGGTCTCATCCTGGTCGCTCCGGTGGCTCTCCCCATTCTTCGTCCCGTCACAAAGCAGGTGATCAAGACCGGTCTTGGCCTGGCTGGCAAAGCCCAGGAGGTTGTTGCCGAAACGCGTGAGAAGTGGGGTGACGTAGTAGCCGAAGCTCAATCTGAAATGGCCGAGGCTTCCGAAGGGCAGGTTGCTACCGCATGAGAGGTACCCCCGGTCCCGAACTCAAATGAGAGATGAGCGGTAGCTGACGCACCTGAGCGCTAAGACCAACCGGCCCGATCTCGCG
>JAPUHZ010000288.1 GCA_027297485.1 Deltaproteobacteria bacterium | reverse complement strand
TATCATCTGATATGGATACAGTAACGGAGTCTCCCAGGGCTATCGCCATGGCCCTGAATGGAGGCATTGCCGGTCTGGTTGCGATCACGGCGCCGTGCGCATTTGTGAGCGTAGGGAGTTCTATCACCATCGGCCTGGTGGCCGGCGTCCTCGTAGTCCTTTCCGTTCTCTTCTTTGACCGTATCCGGGTCGATGATCCGGTGGGGGCGATCTCCGCCCACCTAATGTGTGGAATGTGGGGGACACTGGCCGTGGGGCTCTTTGCCCAAGATCAGTTTGCGCCAGGAACGACAGGAGACGGCCTCTTTTTTGGTGGGGGGGCCACGCTGTTCCGTGCCCAACTGGTTGGAGTTATCGCTGTGGGAGCGTTTATTTTTACTGCCTCTCTCCTCGGTTGGGGGCTGCTCAAGGCCACCATAGGCATTCGCGTTCCTCCAGAGGAGGAGATGGAAGGGCTGGATGTTGGTGAGCACGGGATTATGGCCTACCCGGAATTTCAGGCGCCCAGTGAGGGAGCAATAGCCAGGCGAGGGTGACAGTGGCCCAGGGCCGCCTGGTAGCTGAGAGTGAGGAATCTTAAGGGAGAGGAGCAACAAGATGACGCCCAAGGAGGTATTGGAATTTGCCAAGAAGAACAAGGTAGAGATTGTGGATTTCAAGTTTGTTGATTTGCCGGGGCTGTGGCAGCACTTTTCGATATCGACCAGCCAGTTTACTGCGGACTTGTTTGACGAAGGAATCGGCTTTGACGGCTCGAGCATCCGGGGTTTTAAGACCATAGAAGAATCCGACATGCTCCTGTTTCCCGACCCGAACACGGCTATGTTAGATCCGTTTACCTCTCACCCCACGCTCAGTCTCATTTGCAATGTGAGGGACCCGGTGACCGGGGAGAGCTACAGTAGAGACCCCCGGTATATAGCGCAGAAGGCGGAGAAGTATCTAAAGTCCACGGGGATCGCTGACACGAGCTACTGGGGGCCGGAGATAGAGTTCTACATATTGGACAATGTGCGGTTTGATCAGAGCTACAACTATGGATTTTACTACATTGACTCCGAGGAGGGTTTTTGGAACTCGGGCAATGGGGAGAGGCCCAATTTGGGCTACAAGCCCCGGTACAAGGAGGGCTATTTTCCAGTGGCCCCGATGGACCATTTACAGGACATTCGCTCTGAGATGCTACGGACCATGGAGAGGTGTGGGATAGTGGTAGAGATCCATCATCACGAGGTAGGGACTGCGGGTCAGGCCGAGATAGACATGCATTATACGACGCTCACCAAGATGGCCGATCAGGTATTGCTTTACAAGTATGTGATCAAGAACGTAGCTAGGAGGCACGGCAAGACAGTCACGGTGATGCCCAAGCCCATATTTCAGGACAACGGTTCAGGGATGCACACCCACCAGAGTTTGTGGAAGAGCGGGAAGAACGTCTTTTACGACAAGAAGGGCTACGGGCTGATCAGCAATACGGCGAGGCACTACATTGGGGGGATTCTCAAGCATGCCGATGCCCTGTGTGGGCTAGTAGCCCCCACCACCAATTCATATCGTCGGTTAGTGCCTGGGTATGAGGCACCGATCAATCTGGTTTACTCTCAGAGAAACCGGAGCGCCTGTGTGCGCATACCGATGTATACCACCAGTGAGAAGACCAAGCGGTTGGAGTTTAGGACGCCTGATCCGAGCTGTAATCCTTACCTTGCGTTCCCGGCCATGTTGATGGCGGGGTTGGATGGGATTAGGAACAAGATAGAGCCGCCCAAGCCGATCGATAAGGACTTGTACGAGTTGAAGCCAGAGGAGGCGGCCAAGGTGAAGTCGGTGCCGGGGTCTTTGGAGCAGGCATTGGATGCGTTGGAGCGGGATCATGATTTTCTGCTTAAGGGGGATGTCTTTACCAAGGATGTGATCGAGACCTGGATTCACTACAAGCGCACCAAGGAAGTGGATGCCATTAGGCTTAGACCCCACCCCTATGAGTTCGCCCTCTACTTTGACATCTAGAAACTGCCGACCTGGGGGTTGAGTCATAAGAGGGGAGGTGGTAGAAGCTCCGGGAGTGTGCAAAGGAGGGTAAAATGAAAAAGATCGAGGCCATCATCAAGCCTTTTAAGTTGGACGACGTGAAGCAGAAACTCACTTCGGTCGGTATTACCGGTATGACCATCAGTGAGGTGAAAGGCTTTGGCAGACAAAAGGGCCATACAGAGCTCTACCGCGGGGCCGAGTACACCGTCGATTTCCTCCCCAAGGTTAAAATAGAGATATTGGTCCCCGATGAGATGGCTCCCAAGATTATTGAGACTATCCTCGAGTCCGCTCAGACGGGAAAGATCGGAGATGGAAAGATCTTCGTCTCGCCAGTGGAAGAGGTGATTCGGATTCGGACCAACGAGAGAGGAGAAGAGGCTATCCGTTAGCTTCCTTCTCCTCTCTCTCCTTTAATCTTATCTTTTTTTTTCTCTCTTTCTATCGGCTGACCCTCTGGAGTCAGTCCGCGGGCTGTTCTGGTCAGCTTTAGTCTCTGCTGCTGTTTTGTGGCCCGGCTCAAATCCGCCCACTTCGTGGTAAACCACCTTTGTTTTCTCTTCAAAAGCCCGCACTGTCGGGATTTGTCCCGGTAGACCCAGCTTTTGCCAGCGGCCGGCAACCCGGTCGTAAACCTCCTTGCGAAGAGTCGTGCGCTTGGAGAAAACAGGAAGATATCGGTGCTCCTTGCAGGCGTTGATGAGCGCCTTGGAACCGTAGGGTCGTTCCTCCGGTGGATTTTGTGTTGGATCGAGCCAGGTGCTCCAAGTATTGCGCAGAATGTCGATGTCCTCAATGGGATTGCAGCGACTGCTCATCGCCCAGATTACCTGGTTCATATCTGTCGGATTGACGTCCTCGTCGACCGCGATGATCCACTTGGTGTAATAGGCACCGCCCGGCACCTGAGCGGCCAGGGCCAGAGTCTGGGCTGCGTGTCCTGCGTAGCGCTGCTCGAGGCTGATGACTGTCATCCCGAAACCGCCGGCTCCAGCCGGATGGGCGTAAACCCCCTGGATACCCGGGATGCCGAGCTTGTCGAGATCATCCCAGATGCGCGCTGATCGAATTATCGAGAAGAAACCGCTCTGCTCATTGGATGGGTAGTCCGCCATTAGGGCGTTCGTTATTATTGGGTTGGAGCGATAGTGCATTGCCGTCACATCTACCAGCGGACAGCCGGCCTCTGGCCTACCGTAGTAGCCGGAGAATTCGCCGAACGGCCCTTCCGTCTTAACGGATTGCGGTCGGATGATCCCCTCAATCACCAATTCTGCGTTGGCTGGCAATAATAGGTCGGTTGTTGTCCCTCGTACCACGGGGATGGGCTGGCCCTTCACGCCACCGGCAAACTCGTACTCGGAGACATTTTTAGCAAACGTTTGGGAGCCGATAATCATGAACAACGGATCAATGCCCCAGGCAGCGGCGACCTGAATGGACTCGCCCCTCTGCCAGGCGCGCGTGATGTGCAGGCGAGCGTCCTTGCCTGGTGACAGATAAAGGCCTACCTGACGATTGCCCTGCAGCATCATGCGGTAGGTTCCAATGTTCAGATAGCCGCTGTCTGGGTCGCGCGTGATCACGGCATCGGCTGTACCGGCATAGCGGCCGCCGTCTAGAGGCCAATGCTTGGGTATCGGCAAATGACTCAAGTCGACGTCCGTACCGGTCCTGCTGTTCTCATAGAAAGGGGCTTGGCTCCGCGCCACCTCGCGGGGCGGTATGCGCTGTTTCAGCTTGTCCTTCACGCGGCGGATCAGGTCAATCGTTCCGATGTCGGGTGACTCCTCCAGTGTAAGCGCGGTGCGCCTTAGGCTAGGACCGAGGATATTCCAGAGTAGTTTGGCTCCGATCGGACTATTCTCATACCCGATCGCGTTCTCGAAGAGAATCGCGGGTGAAGGGTCCTGTTTGGCCACCAGGTAGGTGATGGCGCTCATCTCTTCGTTCCAGTCCACAGGTTGCTTCACGCTGATAAGCTCGCCGATTTCATCCACACGGGCCAGCCAATCGCGCAGATCTTGAATCGGTGCCGTTCCCGAATCGTACACTGCAGCGGCTTGTATGGAGCGTTTCTTAGTTGACATTGGACTACCTCCTCATGAAATTTAGCCTCAGGTTAACTCGTCCTGCCCCACTCGGAATTACTTAGGGCAACAGGTCTAATACAAACGCAGTAAGTAAGTTTACATTTCCTCAGTGGAAGGAGCCTTCAGGCCGAGGGAAATGGGCCAGTGCCTTGACCCTTCGATAAACTCAGGGTCATGGTGAGCAAGGTCGAACCATGAGGGCTGCCACCCCTACCCCTTCACGTGATTATTCCTGCCATTTGGGCCTGCACCAAGCCTCACGTTCGGTTCCCTCGTCCTTCAGTCTCCTTCCCCTCGGAATAGCCTCAATGTAACAAATTTAAATACGTTTGGTTTAGTTAAGGTTACTGTCCTCTCCGCTTTCCCTTTAACAAAGAGGCGAAATAGGCAAAGGCGTCGTAGGAACGGTAGATCATATTTTCCTTCATTACGTCGATGTCTCTTTGCGGCATAGTCGCCGGTTTCCCTAGGCAGCTCGCAACCCACTGGATGTGAGCAGCCCTTTCGAGATATATGGCGTGGACAGTGGAGTATTCCACACTTTCACCAACTACAACGACTCCGTGGCCCTTGAGGAGGAGTGCCATCCGATCTCCTAGGGCCTGGCAGATCTCCGCTCCGTCCTGCAGGGTATAGATAAATCTAGGGCTAGGAAAAATGGGGGTCTCAGGACTGAAGGAGGCAGCCTCTTTATAGATCGGTAAGATTGGAACACCGGCAACGGAAAAGGCAGTGGCCAAGGGCTGGTGCGTGTGAACTACGGAATTGACATCTGGGCGAGCCTCATAGATGGCGGCGTGAATCATTGTCTCTCGCGGCGGAATATTTACCTTGGTTATTTCTCTCTTTTTACCCGCCCTAGCCCAGTTTTTTTCACAGATTAATTTGTACTCATCGATATCCACCATTAGGATATCCCTGCTGGTGATGGTCCCGAGAGGCGCAAGAACCGGCTTGATCAGGAACTTGCGAGTTCCTGGAATACGGCCACTCACATGCCCATGGTAATCGGCAAGCCCTTGGTAAAACACGATTTGATTTCCCAAGGCAACTTTCTTCCTTAGTTCCTCAAGTTGTTTCTTGTTGGTTTTCACACCGTCTCCCCTCTCTTAGCAGATAGACAACTATCCAAATCCTTCATGATCATGCTCCTTTTCGACTAACGGGCTAAGTGGGGCTTGCTGCCAGTGGATATTCATCCAGTTCCATTGGTCGGGATAGGATTGCACGGTCCTTTCCAGCCACTGGGTGATACGCAGGGTGTTCTCTCTTACGTCCAGCTTAATATCTCCCGATCTTAAGAGTTGAATCTCAGGCTCAATGATCAGTGTCAGCCTACCGCTTGGGTCCCGTATCAGATAGACAGGGACAATCGCGGCCCCGGTCCTCAGCGCCAGGGTAGCTGGCCCCCGACGGGCTAAAACCGTACGCCCGAAAAATGGGACATAGATGCCGTCTCCAGACCGGTATTCATCAGCGATTACAAGCGCTAGGTCGTTGCGTCTTAAGACCTGGACTAATTGACGGGATGCATGCCGCCGGGGCCTTGCGTGGATTGTCCTCTGCCCCATCTTCAAACGGTAGCGGTCTAGAAGTTGTTGTAAGCGTCCATCCTGAGGCTGGCTGACTAGGACATAGGTGGGGTAATCCTCGATAGCCAGCCTTGTTCCGACCAAAAAAAAGTTTCCCAGATGGGCGCTCAGAACGATCGCCCCCTTTCCTTTTGCAAGGGCCGTTTCCAGATGCTCTCGCCCCAGGAGTGGAATCTCCGCGCGGATCTCTTCAGATGAAGCCTCAAGGGCAAAGCCGATCTCAACAAAGGCCCGGAAAAAGTTTCTCAGGGATTTCTGAACAATCCCGGCAATCTCTCTCGGCTCAAGTCGTTTCCCCAAGGCAAGCCTGAGATTCCTGATCGAGCGTCTGCGGAAGCTATGGAAGAGGTAAAAACCAATAATAGCGGCGACATCGGAGAGGGAAAGGAAAAGGCGACGCGGGAAAATCTTGACCGCAAAATTCCCTACCTTCAAGCCAAGCCACACGCCTACATAAGCGAGTCCTTCGAGAAACCAACGCATCAACAAACCACTTATGATTAATGACCGGACAATTGTGGGCTATTTCGAGAAGCCCCAATTTATGATACTTTTAGATTTGCTGCAAGAGAGCAAGCAGGGTGCCTTTGGGCACCTGTCGAAATTCTTGCACTAAAAATACTAGTGAAAACAGTAGGTTAAGTGTCTCTCTTGGGATTGCTGATAGCTCGGCCTGGCTTTGTTTCCAATTTTTTGTGAATATGATAAGGAGATACGACTCCGGTAAGTGAGGATAGAAACTATGTGGATGATGTTGCCCCCTTTGAAAGAGCGTCGGTTGGTGGACCGCCACCTCGCCTCCTTTTTCCAAGACTACAAACCCTTGAATTTCAAGAAGGCGATGTCCTCTCTGTGCCGATTTTACCATTTAAAGATGCCCAAAGTGGAGTGGTTTGAGTACCTCGACTGGGGGAAAACTGCAGGCAAAACCTATGACAATGGCCAGGTCTATCTGGTCCATCCGGAGAATTGGAAGAGGGGAAGGAAATACAAGTCCGAGAGAAAGTGGATCAATACAGTCTACCACGAGTTGGGCCATTATATCTTTTGGGCGGATGCCGAAAACAAGGCGGACAACTTTGCCTTTCGGATGGTTAGGGGATTGAACAACCACCACAAATAGATCTTTACCTGGAAGAGCCTCGCCCTTATCTGCTCTTCCCTTTCTTACTATCCATGGATTACAAAGAGACGCTGAATCTTCCCAAGACGCGCTTCCCTATGCGCGCCAATCTCCCTCAAAACGAACCCCTTCAAGTGGAAAAGTGGGAGCGCGGGAACCTATACTTTAAAATCCTTGAGGCCAACAAGGGAAAAAAGAAATATATCCTTCACGACGGCCCTCCCTATGCCAATGGCAACATCCATCTGGGTCACGCCCTGAATAAGACCCTCAAAGACCTCATTGTCAAGTACAAGAATATGACGGGATTTTTGGCCCCGTACATACCCGGTTGGGATTGCCATGGCCTGCCGATCGAGCTCCAGGTAGAGAAAAATATCGGCAGGGCAAAGAAAAAAACGCTAAGCAAGTCGGAGATCCGCTACCTCTGCAGAGAGTATGCGGAAAAATACATCTCTATCCAGAGGGAGGAATTTAAAAGGCTGGGGGTGCTGGGGGATTGGGAAAACCCCTACCGCACTATCGATTACGCGTATGAGGCAGCGGAGATCCGCGAATTCGGAAAATTCATTTCCGCCGGTTCCCTTTACCGCAAAAAAAAGCCGGTTCACTGGTGTACCTCCTGCGTCACGGCCTTGGCCGAGGCGGAGGTGGAGTATGAAGAGCATACTTCTCCGTCGATCTATGTGATGTTTCCGGTAAAGGACCCAAATGGGAAATTTTCTCTAGATCCAGCCAAAGGAACTCATTTTGTTATCTGGACCACCACTCCCTGGACCCTTCCAGCCAACCAGGCGATTGCTGTCCATCCGCGCTTCATGTACAGGGTCGTGCAGACGCCAGCCGGGGAACTCGTCCTAAACCAGGAACTCATTCCCCCCCTAATGAAAACATTTGGGTTTAAAGAAGGCGATTATGAAGTGACGCCTGGGACATATTCCGGGGTGGAGTTAGAGGGGATTCTCTGCCTCCACCCCTGGATAGAGCGTGAGGTGAAGGTCATCCTAGGCGAATTTGTTACCCAAGACCAAGGCACTGGCTGCGTTCACATCGCGCCAGGTCACGGACACGAAGACTACGAGGTCGGACAGCGCTATGGGCTCGAGGTTTCCGCCCCGGTGGACTCAGAGGGAAGGTTTACTCCGGAGGCCGGTGATTTGGCAGGAGAAGTGGTCTTTAAGGCTGACCGTAAAATCGTTCAGAAGCTCCTCGATAAAAAGGCCCTTCTTAAAGAGGAAAAGCTGACTCACAGCTATCCCCACTGCTGGCGCTGTAAAAAACCTGTCATCTTCCGGGCTACCGAGCAGTGGTTCATCTCGATGGAGAAGAACGGCTTACGGCGCCTGGCCCTAGAGGCTGTTGGTCAAGTCGCCTGGATTCCTCCATGGGGGCGTGAGCGTATTCGCGGCATGTTGGAGAGCAGACCGGACTGGTGCATCTCACGTCAGCGCTCCTGGGGTGTACCCATTCCTGTTTTTTACTGCATCCAGTGCCAGCAAGCTCTGCTAAGCGAGAAGGTCTGCAGTCACGTCGCTTCTATTTTTCTCCAGGAGGGTTCAGACGCCTGGTTTGTTCGCCGTCCTGCTGAGCTTATGCCGGCCGGGATACACTGTCCTGGGTGCGGCGGCAAGGATTTTTCAAAAGAAGAGGATATCCTGGACGTGTGGTTTGACTCTGGGGTGAGTCACGCTGCGGTGGTTGAGGCAAATTCCCAGCTTGGAGACAGATCGGATCTTTATTTGGAGGGAAGTGATCAGCATCGAGGTTGGTTTCACACCGCGCTTCTCACCTCCGTGGCCACACGAGGGCGACCCCCTTATAAGAGTGTACTCACACATGGGTTCACGCTCGACGGCAAGGGACGGAAGATGTCGAAGTCCCTGGGAAATGTCATTGCGCCTCAGGAGATTATGAAGAGGTACGGGGCAGAAATCTTAAGGCTTTGGGTTGCGGCCGAGGACTACCGGGAGGACGTACGGATATCAGACGAGATACTGAACCGGCTGGTAGAGGCTTACCGGAGGTTAAGGAATACTTCCCGGTTTCTAATCAGCAATCTTTACGATTTCAGTCCGGAAAAAGATGCTGTCCAGCATGGCGATCTTGACGAGCTGGACCGGTGGGTCCTCCATCGGACGCAAAAGCTCCTCGCCAGGTGTCGTGAGGCCTTTGAGCGATTTGAGTTCCACATCGTCTATCACAGCCTGAACAACTTCTGCAGCATTGATCTCAGCTCCCTTTATCTAGACATAGTCAAAGACCGCCTGTATTGCGAAGGAGCGAATTCTAAAGAGAGAAGGTCTGCTCAAACGACCCTGCACCGGATCCTAGAGGTCCTGGTCCATCTCATGGCACCTATTCTCTCCTTCACAGCGGAGGAGATCTGGAATTACATGCCGCAGAACGGTCGTCGACCGGAAAGTGTTCTTTTGTCTCAAATCCCCTCTCCGGACAAGGACCTCACTGATGAAGAACTCGGGAACAAGTGGGAGGAAATATTTAAGATCAGGGGTGAAATACTCAAGGCCCTGGAGGCGGCCAGGAACAACGGTAATATCGGGCATTCACTTGATGCTAAGGTCAGTCTTTATCCAGACGCTTATAAGAAAGAACCACTACACCCTACCCTCATAACTGACAGGAAAATAAGATGGGATGATACTTCTATTGTCTCCCAAGTGGAAATTGGGAAAGCAGATCCGTCATGGCAGACTGAGGATGCTCTCAAAGTCAAAGAAGGAGTATGGGAACCAATCGGACCGATGGATAGTAGTGGAGTTCGTAACATGGGAATCCGGTACTTTAGCCCTATCCTCGGTGGCCGTATTGAGGTCTTCAGGGCCGATGGTCAAAAGTGTGAGCGCTGCTGGAAATATAACAAAGATGTAGGTAAGGATTCGGATCACCCAACGGTCTGTCCCCGCTGTTCCCGGGTCCTGAGATCCTTGGTGCCATCTTGACCGCGAAGAGCAAACTCGTCTCTAGCCTGCTTCTTTTTATTGTTCTCCTGGATCAGGCATCCAAGATTATTG
Organism: Deltaproteobacteria bacterium; assembly: GCA_027297485.1. The sequence goes on along the minus strand of JAPUHZ010000288.1, from coordinate 4,609 downwards.
TCAATCGCACCATCCCTCTCCACCACTCGATTCCAGTGATCGACGGCTTGTTCAGCTTGACCTATATCCGCAACAAAGGGGCTGCCTTCGGCCTCTTTGCCGAGACCCATGAGACCTTCCGTTTTTTCTTCCTCATTATTTTTTCTATCTTGGCCATCGGCTTCATTGTGATGATGCTTAGAAAGTTACCTGAAAGGGAGAACGGAATGATCATAGCCCTCACCTTTATCCTAGGTGGAGCTATAGCAAACCTCATCGATCGTGTCTTCTACGGAGAGGTGATCGACTTTTTAGACTTTTACTGGTCCAGATACCATTGGCCCGCCTTCAATTTTGCAGATAGCTTTATTACTTCGGGGGTTATATTAACCCTTTATCGTCTGATTATTTCCAAAGGCGACGATCCCTTTGCACAATCGGGGGAATGATCTATCACCCCTGGTAGGCCCATTATTTGTAATGCAGTAAACGTCTGTACCGCCCTTTACGTTCCGAAACTGGCGGGCAAAATCAAGTTATATCGAACACGGGGTTTGATTCCCCGTGTTCGACCAAAGGTGAGAGCTGCCGCTTCTCCCCTTTGGAAACCCCATCGGCTTTGTGCCCGCCTCAAGAGGCGGGGTTTACATTGAATCAATGGGGATAAAGATAGCACCCGTTGAATCCCGTGTGAGTGCCGATGTATAGTTGCGTAGTCTATGCCAAATACGGGACTGCGTCATATCTCACTCAAGACCCGCGACCTTAAGAAAACCGAACGTTTCTACACGGGGGTATTGGGTTTAAAAGTTGCCTTTCGGGTTGCACCCAAAATGATTTTTCTCCGCTCGCCCGGCGGAAATGATCTCCTGGGCTTTGTAAAGAGCAATAAGAAAATCACCGTGACTCAAGCCCTAGATCACTTTGGCTTTAGTCTCAAAGGCCTCTCTTAAGAAAACCGAGAAAAAACTCAAGGAAAACCGAGTCGAGATTGAGGGCCGGCGAGGTAGGAGCGCTATTTACTTTTCCGATCCCAATGGATATTGCGTGGAGTTTTACTGCGATTGAAAAAAGCCGCCGTTTTAAGTCCTCTTAATGTCGGGCGTGATCTTCACTCCAGACCCAGAAGTCGTAGGGCGTTTTCACCCATAATCTTTTTCTTAGCATCTCCGCTGATGTCAGTCCTGTCGAGAAGCGCCTTGGGAGCACCAGGAAATACTGCATCCCAATGGGGATAATCGGATGCAAATAGGATTCGGTCCTCACCAACGGCTCGAACAGTATCTCCCAGATTGTCCTCGTCAACTTCGCATGAGATGTAACACTGCCGCCTGAAATATTCGCTCGGCTTCATCTTGAGCCAAGGAACCTGGAACGGAAGAATTTCGTAATGCTCGTCCATGCGCCACAGCCAGTAGGGGAGCCAACCGGCTCCTGACTCTAGGAAGACTACCTTCAGTTGAGGAAACCTTTCCAGCACTCCCTTACCTATAAGGCTTAAGCAGGCAAGCATCTGCTCGAAGGGATGGGAGATAGTATGGGTGAAAAACCAACTGCCGGCGAAACGGTCCACGCCGGCGGTTGGGAGATATGCTCCTGAACCTTCATGGATCATCAGGGGAATCCCCAGCTCCTGGATAACCTTGTAGAGAGGATCATACAGGGGGTTATCGAGAGTACGCCCCATGACCGGATTCGGTCGTACGAAGACCCCCTTGAATCCCAGCTCCAACACCACCCGACGGGTTTCCTCCACCGCCGCATTGAGGTCCTGAACCGGAATAACCCCGACGCCCAGTAGACGCCTGGGATTGGCACGACAATAATCAAAGAGCCAGTTGTTGTAGGCTCGGCAAAGCGCCACAGCGTAGGGTTCTTTCTCAACCGATGGCAGGTAAAGCCCCGCCGAAGGAAAAAGCAATGAGCACTCGATTCCTTCAGAGTCCATGTCCTTGAGTCTGCCTACGGGGTCCATTGCCCGCTCCCGGTTGGGGTTGGCCGGAGCACCGTCACGCCTAGTCTCAAAAGGGGTCTCGTCCGGTTTACGGTGATATCGGTCCCCCTCTAAAAGGAAAAGAGACTGCCCGTTGGCTACTCTCTGAATCCTTGGGGCGCTGGCACGGAAAGGAGGCTCTAAATAGCGCTCCCAAAGATCGTCGGCCTCCCGTACGTGGCCATCAATGTCAATGATTCGCATGGGATGTTCTACCTGAAGCCTGGCATATTCTGTTGAGGAACTACGATTCTCCTCTCTGGGAAAAAAAGCGAAAAATCATTCCGACTTCGGGACGGCCATGCCGCGCTGCACCGCAGGACGGGATGCTATGGAATCGAACCAGCGCTTGACGTTGGAAAAATCCTCCAGCCTTATACGATGCCGCTCGTAGCGGGCGACCCAAGGAAAGGTGGCGATGTCGGCTATTGAATATTTGCCGGCAAGAAATTCTTGCTCCGCAAGGCGCCTTTCCATCACGCCGTAAAGACGTCGGACTTCCTTGCTGAAACGTTCGATGGCGTAGGCATCTTTCTCCAGTGCAGAGCCCATGAAGTGATGGGCCTGGCCGAACATCGGGCCCACACCACCCATCTGGAACATGAGCCACTGCATGACGTCGTAACGAGCGCGTATTTCCGTCGGCATCAACTTACCAGTCTTCTCCGCGAGATAGATCAGAATCGCACCTGACTCAAACAAACTATAGGGTATCCCGCGGGGCCCGTTGCGATCCACGATGGCCGGGATCTTGTTGTTAGGGCTGATAGCAAGAAATTGGGGTTTGAACTGGTCTCCTTTGGAGAGATTAACCGTGTGGACCTTATAGGGCAGTTCCAGCTCCTCCAACATGACGGATATTTTGCGCCCGTTCGGCGTAGTCCAAGTGTAGAGGTCGATCATGGACGGATAGTGGATGTGCTGACTCTAACTGATCCCGAGCCAGTTAGGCTGTCTTCTCCTGCAACCTTACATGAGGACCGCCAAAGGCCTCGGAGCGATTACCGAAGAGAACCAACGGATCCGTCCCGACATTGGTAATCTGATAGTAGTCCTTGGCCGCAAAATAGACGACCTCGTTCTTCTCAATGATTCTCTCCTCCCCGTGGATGCCTTTAACCGAGGCCTTCCCTTCCACTACCACAAAGGTTTCGGGGGAGGCATGGTAGTGCATATCCGTACCATCTCCGGGGACAAAGTAGAGCATCCATGAGCGGAAATTTTCTGCTTCAAACAGGTTGATCTTTCTCTTTTTCTCATCCTTCGCCTCGGAGATTTTGTGATTAAGACTGACGAAGTCCATAAAAAATCCTCCTCTGCTTACTTATTATTTTTTAACCTACTATCACGGACGTAAATCTCCTGCCATAAACAGGACCAGCTGATCATTCGACCTACGTCGAAAGTGGTCCGTAGAAAGACAGGGTCGCTTATCTTGAATACCCGCCTTTTTACACGCTACTCGGAATAGCTTGGCCATCTGCTCAGCAAAAATCCCCTCACCTTCCATCCGGCTGCTGAATTTCGGGTCGTTGAGTTTACCACCCCTGATGGCGCGGACCCGGTTTAAGACTTTTGTTTTCTTATCCGGATAGTGCTGTTCCAACCAGGACTCAAACAGCGACTTCACGACAAATGGCAGGCGCAAGGGAACATAACCGGCAAAGGAAGCGCCAGCTTTAGCAGCTGCTTGAGCGATGGCTGGAGCCTCCGAATCGGTCAGAGCGGGGATCATAGGCGCTTGCAGATACCCCACCGGAATCCCGGCCTCCGAGAGAGTACGAATCGCAGCGATCCGGCGAGCGGGCCTGGAGGCGCGCGGTTCCATGGTTGCCGAAAGCTTCGCATCCAATGTGGTGAGAGAGATAATCACAGCGGCGCACTGAAAGCGGACGAGCCTTTTTAAAACATCGATGTCCCGCGTGACCAAATGGTTTTTTGTGACAATGACCACCGGATTGCGGAATTCCAGTAAGACTTCCAGACAGCGGCGGGTAATCTCCAACTTTTTTTCCACGGGTTGATAGCAATCTGTTACCCCACTCATCGCAATGACCTGTGGCTTCCACTTCGGACTGGATAGTTCCCGGCGGAGTAGTTCCGGCGCATCCTCTTTCACCATGATCTTCGTTTCAAAATCTAACCCGGCCGAGAAACCGAGATATTCATGAGTGGGTCGCGCATAACAATAGATACATCCGTGTTCACAGCCCCGATAAGGATTAATACTGGCGTCAAAGCCAACATCAGGGCTTTCGTTATATGCGATGATAGTCTTTGAAGAATCGGTCAGAAACTGAGTTATCGGAGAGGAGACCTCGTCGATGTCCTCCGGCTCCGGAACCAACTCAACGGCCTCGAACCGATTGATAGGGTTAGAGGCGGATCCACGACCACGTGCGGGAAGTGGTTTTTGCATAGAAGCAGTCTTAGCTTGAAGCAGCCGGTGTGCTATCCGGCGCTGGTGGACTCTCGGGTGCCGCTGTACTCTCCGGGGCGGTCGGACTCTCCGGGGCGGCTGGACTTTCCGGCCCCGCGGGACTCGGCTCCTTCGGCTTTTTACTTGCCTTTAGTGCAAGCTCACGGGTCAGACGTTTGAGTCTTTTTATCTTTCTCCGAACCTTCTTGAGTTTATTG
>JAPUHZ010000287.1 GCA_027297485.1 Deltaproteobacteria bacterium | reverse complement strand
CCTGTCCGGTCGGTGGGGCGCCGGGCTTTAGCCGGGAGGCATCCATAGCCATGAGCAGGGATTGGATGGTCAAGTTGCTCTGTTCAGCGAGGTTGCGGAGATCCATGGGAGCTAGGGCCAAACGGCACGTGATGCGTAACTTTCTCCCTCATCGTCACCTCGAAGACTACTTCAAGCTCTTCCTCGATCTCCGGCTTTCTAAGATCTCCAAGAATGACGTAGACCGGCAGCACTAGATATAAGGTCAGAGTATCTCGGCCAGTGAGAGAACGAAGGGGGGCGACCGGACAAAGGTCACAGGGATCTGTGCAGAACGATCCGGATTGAGGAAAGAGATCTTACGGCTCTTCTTGAAACAGGGCGACAATACCAAGAGCTACCGTAAGCATGCCGCAGATTAAGTAGAGCGATAGCACTAAACCCGAGGTGCGGGCTATACCAATGAACTCCGGCCAGTAGAAGAAGAAAGCCAAATACAAAATGGCGAGATAAGTGCTTAAAATAAACAACTTAGTTTGGCGAAACAGCATAAAAATGCTGATTATTCCGACATAAAGAGCCATCTGCCAAGCTGGAATAACCAGATCTACCTGGCCGAGTTGGTAAATGACCTCTGTTATTTCCATGATCCTCGCTCCTTTTTGAACAGGGTTCTTCCTTATCAAAATTGGCTATAAGTATAAATAATGTCAATTCACCTCAAGAGGAATTCCTGTCTTTTGGGAAATATCTAATAAGTCATCAAGCACAGGTTTGATTAAAGGGATACCTTTCTTACTACGGATGGCTTCGGCGTCCCTTTCGGGGTCACCAGGTATCAGCGGACCCTTGGTGCCGGGTGCCGGCTTTGTATTTCTGAACACGTGTATCCACTCGTCAATTTGTTTCTTAAACTGATCTTTATCAATAAAACCATCTATCTGTATGGCTCCGAAGAAGTGCCCGATGCCTTTACCTACGCTTCGGGTCGGAATTTCCTGTCTTAAGGCAAAGGGGGGTGCAAAAGGTCCCCAATTGGCACCGCTTAATACACAACACAAAATATCGACCATTGCCGAGAGTGCATAGCCCTTGTGTCCACCCATTTCTCTTACAGAACCTAGAGGCAATAAAGCGCCTCCATTAACCATATCATCAGGATTCGTGGTCATACTACCGTCTCTATCTATAATCCATCCCCTGGGTATTTGTCTTTTCTTTCGCCTTGCTATCTCTATTTTTCCGTAGGACGCGGCACTGGTGGCAAAGTCTATTACGATAGGAGGCTCTTTGTAGCCAGGGAAAGCAATAGCCATCGGATTGGTACCCAGCATTTTTTCTGATCCCCACAAAGGAGCAACTAATTTGGTGGTATTGGTCATAGCCCAGCCGATGAGGTCTCTTTCAAGGGCCTTCAAAGGATAATAGCCTGCTATGCCGTAATGATTGGTATGGCATACGCTTACCCAGCCGGAGCCGTATTTTTCAGCTTTTTCCATAGCAATTTCGTTTGCCTTAGGACCTACGACCAATCCCAAGCCGTTATCACCGTCCAAGGTAGCCACACTGAGTTTTTCTCGGATAATTTTAATCTTGGGGTTAGGATTGATTCTACCCAGTGTGAACAGATCAAAATAAGTATGCAGTCTTGCCACTCCGTGAGAGTCAATCCCTCTTAAATCACTTTTAGCCAGCACTTCTGCTGCTTGTTGAGCATCAGGCTCCGGTACCCCGAAGTACACGAATACCTTCGTAGAGAAATCTTTCAGGTATTCAATAGGGAAAAGACGGTATTCTTGGTCTTCACGCATAAACACTTGTTAGCAAGTGAATCCAATTTATCTTTGAGGTGCGTACAACGAGAACTTGATGAACTAGCCTTCAGATGTCAGCTTTCAACGCTTGGCTGATTGCCTTTGGAGAACAGTATCTGATTACGACTTATTATGTCAACGTGTGGTTTATCCCTAGGCAGAGGGAAAAACGTTTTGAAGTTTGCTATATTACGGTCAGTCGGAGAGCAGGGGAGATGGGAACTGATGAAAAGAGGCCTGTATGATTGCCAGCTCTGCCCACCCACCTTCCACTCTATCGTGACCGCCGAGTTGGAACCGTAAAGCGCAGGGCTAAACGATGCATCATTTTAAGAGACTGTTTCTTGTCGTCGTCGGGATGTTTTTATTGGCGGTTGCTCTTTCTACGTCTAGCGAAGGCTTCTCCCACAGGCGGAGAGCCTCGCGGTCCGGACATGACGACCTGTTTAGAAAACTGGGTATCAGTGAATTTACAAACCCGACTAATGCGCCGGACTTCACGTTGCAAGATCTGCAAGGGAACTCTATAAGTCTGAGGGACTTCAGAGGCAAGGTGGTATTCTTGAACTTCTGGGCGACGTGGTGTCCGCCGTGTCGGTATGAAATGCCTTCCATAGACCGTCTTTATGGTCGGCTCAAGGGCAGAGGCCTTGTGGTGTTGGCGGTGGACATGAAAGAGAGTAGGAGGCAAGTCGCAGAGTTCAAGAGGGATTTCCGGCTAAGTTTTTCTGTACTCTTAGATACCAAGGGAACGGTCTCTTCTTTTTATGGTGTCAGAGGACTCCCAAGCACCTACCTTATCGGCACCGGCGGCAGGATTATCGGGAAAAAAGTGGGGCCGAGAGATTGGGCTACGAGGAATGTTGTGGAACTGTTCAAACAACTCCTAGAAAACAACGAGGCACCAGGGAGCTATGCAGGCCCCCCTATAGTTTCAGAGCCCTCTACGCCTTTCCCCTCCGTGCTTTTTGTCAAGTCAAGCGAGGGCACAATTTATAGGCTGCAGGACAAACATTCCGGGGTGATAGCTAAACTCGGGCGGGGAGAGAAGTTGATACCGCTTGCCAAAGCCTCTGGGGGTGAGGGGTGGTATTTGGTCAAGACTCAGAAGGGCGGAGTCGGATGGATCAGGGTTATCGATGTAAAGGAAGACTCAAAAATTGGACGGCAATGACGTGCACCACTTCATGATATCTGGCGCAGTAGAAAGGGCTAGATCCAGTACCTAAAGTTTCCTTTATATTGTTAGGATACCCCGTGGTCGATATCATTTGATGGGCTCTTTCTCCCTACAAGTCGACACTGAATGCCAGAATATCGTAATTACGGCCTCGGAATTCAAACTCCCCCGTAACGCTCATCCCGAGTCCCTTCACATGAGCGGCCAGTGAATGGGGATTGTCTTTGGACACAAACGCGGTACCCACTTCGTATTTCCCGGCGACCTCTCGGACCAACATTTCATAGAGTCCGCGAAGCAATCCTCGCTCTCGATGTGATCTGTCAATGCAAACTGGCCCATAGATGAATGAATGGTAAGAGCTTAAGGGCTTCCCTTGATAGAAAACATGGTCAAACGACTGGACCATCGCGGCGAGTATGGGGAACTGTTTGCCGTAGTTGCAACTGTAGGTACACAGGTAGCCAAAAACCTGGGCCTTATCGCATGCCACAAGGAGGGCAATTTCACTTGCCATCTCAGCAATTTGCTGGTGGCTGAATTCCGCAGAGAGAAAACCGTCTCGGCGATCTTCGGGCTTCAGGTTGCCGATAAGGTTAGCAGCTTGAAGCCTAAGAATTGCGGAGAAATCCTCAGGTCTTGCTCTTCTGAATTCCACGGTTAGGGGTCCCGTTGATTGAATACTGTTACAATCAGGAGTCTAGCTGAAGCAAAAAATAAGAGTCAATAGCAACACCTCATTCCGTTGCTCCTCTTTATGGAAAAGTCAGAAACGAGAGGTCGGATTTCCTGCTCTTTGAAGTGAATATCGTAGTGCGAGATATGAACCCCAACATACGGTCTCTTAGGAGCCACGATAAACAGGTCCGGTTTGATAGATTTGCCGCCAGCGCTCTATGAGCCATGGGACTGAAATGAGGGGCAAGACTCCAACTCCTTTCAGAGGACCTTCAATGGCCTGTCCACTCAAGCGGTTCCATACGCTTCCTGTTTCCTGATCGCGCATTAACGGAGCCCCTTTGCTGCGGCCCTTGATGGGCTTAAAGGTCAGAACCCGAGCATTCACTTTGCGGGAAAAGGCTAAGGCCTCTCTGGTGGAGGGGTCCATGACTACCACGATTTGATGGGGGCCAACCATTTCGTTGACCACCTCTTCCTTAAGCAGGATGTCAAAGGGAAAAAGTTTGGCTTTCGGGCCCTGGCCCACACTTAGGCCGAGGCCGGACGGCTGGCTGTTGCCCACGTAAGTCCCCATGAATCCCCGACGGCCCTTCCGGGCTAAAACCTTTGTGTTCGGATGAATTTTTTTCCAGGTTTTCCAGTGTACGATTCGGCTGGGCAAGATTTTGAGATGCATGCCAGCAAGAGGACCCATCATGGCAAGGCCGGTAGAATGATTCCATTTTGAATTGGTTTGTTTGTCATACATAACAAAGGACTGTTTATACAACACGCCTTCATGTCCAAATCCAAGCGTTGTCTTTTTGCCATCGATTTTAACAATTCGGCTATGCACGATAGCCGTCTGGCAGAGCGGTCACCAGCAGACTGTAATAGGGGTTCCACGCACAACATCGTTGATCAATTCGTAAAATCCCATTACAGCGACTGGGTAGGCCTTTGCCTCGCCGTTTAGCGCAATGCCAATAACCCATTCGTTGGGCTGGAGAAGCCGGTCGCCGTCTTCGACCGTTCCCATGGAGGGATTGTTAAGTACCGGAAAGGCGTCACGTGCTACGGCCCGAAAAGAATGAGAACGGTAGTCATTTTCCAGGGCCCGTTTTGAGCGGACTTGACTGTTGGCCGTTTCCCCGCACAATACGATGGACAGCAATCCAAAAAGTGTCGTGAAAACAAATCGGTTCATGCGAGATCTGAGGCTTTTATCCTTCCCCCCTATTGTCCTACTCACCGGCTAATGTCTGCTTGTACTTTCGGATCCGACGGCCACAGGCTGTTTCCCGGTTTCCGGGCTGCTGAATACTTCGTGAGAGCACTCGACTCCCACATAGGTGAGTGTGGAAAATAGTAAAGCTTCATCGGAACCTAACTCTATGAGCGCCGCCATCATTTACGATTCTCTTCGATTATAAACGGTATTGGCTACTTAATTTCTAAAAGTACAAGTGTATTTTCTCGACCTTACCTAGTAAAATATTCTTTTATGACTGTAATTGCTTGATCAACATTTGCTGAGGATACTTGGTGATGGAGGCCGAATCTAAATCGCTCCTTGTGTGCCTTCACCCAGATGCCTTTTTTGTAGCATTGTCGCTCGAACGTGGCTGGCTCGAAGTCGGTGTCGATAACTCGAACATAGACCATATTGGTCTGCACTGATCTTAGATCGATTTCGAATGTCGCTAGTCCGGAGAGACCTTCGGCAAGACGGCGCGCGTTGGCATGATCAATGGCGAAGCGCGCGGGATAGTCGCGTAACCCGACGATGCCCGCCGCTGCTATCACGCCCGATTGTCGCATGGCGCCACCACACCATTCCCGTACCGATTTTGCACGGGTGATGAAATCTGCCCTGCCGCAAAGCACCGAGCCGACCGGCGCGCCGATACCTTTGGAGATGCAAAACATGGCCGATTCCACGCCCTCTACCAACTTGGCTGCCGGGATGCCGAGGGCGACGGAGGCGTTGAAAATTCGTGCGCCGTCCACGTAAAGGGCCGAACCTCTCTCCCGGGCCAAGTTGATCAACCTCTTCATGTCAGCCTCCGGGACGATCGTCCCGCCTGAATTGTTATGGGTGTTTTCAAGACAGAACAAACCGATGAGAACCCCTTCTGCCGCGGCACGATCAAAGGCGAATTCGACATCGCTGCTTGCCATCACACCGTATTGGCCCGGCAACGGATATGGCCTAGCCTGTGTCAGGGCAGCGATGCCAGTGGCTTCAACGGTTGCCATGTGGGAAGTGGATTCCAGCACCATACCGCGCCGCTCATTGGTGTGGATCAACACGGCGATCAAGTTCGCCATAGTACCGGACGGGACATAGAGTGCTGCCTCCATGCCTAGCAAATCCGCCGCCATTCGTTCTAACTGGTGTGTTGTCGGATCGCCCTCCCGCTGGTCATCACCTACCTCAGCTTCAGCCATAGCCGTTCGCATGGTGGGAGTAGGTTTGGTTACTGTATCGCTTCTTAAGTCAATCATGAGACGGCAGGCTTTCCGGATCAATTATTTTGGTGGAGAGTATACGACATGGGCTTATTATGTCAACGTAAGGCAGCATCCGGGAGGAAGGAAGAACGTTGTGGACGTTTACTATGCTATAGCGATTCAGAAGAGCGAGAGATAAGGAGTGAAATTATAGTACGAGATGTAACCCCGTGACCACACTAGATCGTCAGCACCACTTTACCGAAATGCTCCCGCCCTTCCAGGTAGCGCTGAGCGGCCCGCGCCTCCTCGAGGGGGAAGGTGCGGCCGATTACTACTTGCAACTTGTTATCCTGGACTAGGCCGAGGAAGGCATCTAGTTGGTTGAAGGCTTCCGGATGGGACGACAGGTACGATGTAATGGAAAAGCGACTCGACTTTCGGCCTTCTCTCAGGAGAGGCGGCGGATCAGGGACGGGGCCAACGGCCCCTCCGATTGAAACTAGACGGCCACCGGGAGCCAGGACCTCCAGGCTCTTGGTGTAGACCTCGCCTCCCACCATCTCCAGCACCACGTCTACACCCCTGTTACCGGTCAGCCGCAACACCTCTTTTTTGAAGTCTTGAACCGTATAGTTAATGGCCTCGTTGGCTCCGAGGGTGTGAAGCCGCCTGCACTTTTCGTCTGTGCCTGCTGTCGTGATGACCTGCGCCCCCGCATGCCTGGCGATCTGGATGGCCGCGATGCCGACACCGCTCCCGCCCGCCTGAATAAGCACTTGGTCACCCGACTTGATCTTGCCATCCTCCGTAAGCGCGAACCAAGCAGTGAGGAAAACCGTGGGCATAGCAGCAGCCACCACGGACTCCACGCCCTCCGGTACCGGGCGGGACTTAGAGACCCTCACTGTGGCATATTCAGCGTAGCCGCCCATCCCAGGATGAGCTACGACCCGCTGGCCCAGCTGGAAGTCCTGGACACCAGAGCCAATGGCGGCCACTGTTCCCGCGAACTCTCTCCCCGGGATAAGGGGAAGATCTTCGGGTCTAACTCGGTAGCTTCCGCGCCGGAGACCTAGGTCAGCCCGGTTCAAAGATGCGGCTTCCACTTTTACCAGTACTTCTTGAGATCCAGGCTCCGGAGTCGGGATATCCTCGTATTGGAGGACCTCTTCAGTGGGGCCAAACCGATGGATACGAATGGCTTTCATAGACCACTCTTTCACTGCTTAGAATTGGCTTATAATGCGGGAACTTAGTCTACCCACTCGACAGTTTCTTTAACCTGCTCCAGCATTTTCGGTTTGTAAGGCTCATTGTGCGGCAGAGACCCTGTAGCCATCCGATGTCTTACGCTAGTGTGAACCTTAGCTCCTTCTGGAATCCGGCGGCGTACGTATGGCAAAAATCGCCAGAACCCAGACCAGGATTCGTGTTGTTTGTCCGTGCGATCGGTCTTCAAGTTTTCGATAAACCCGTCCTCAATTTTCAGGTCTGCCTTTTTGGCGTATTTCAACATCCAGGACAACGCAATGTTGGCTAAACCTCGGTCATCGTACCACCCACCCACGTCGGAATGGACCCCGGCAAACCACACTTGCTCCACGGTTTGTTGGCTTCGGTCAATATTCTCTTCTAGCCATAGGTTCGGGGGAAATTTCAGTCGTCGCTCGTCGATGGCGATCGCGTGATACGCGTAGCGTGTGCCTTTATTTAATTTGCCATCGAGCATTGGTCGCGGTCGAAGTTTCGACAAAGCCGAAACGGTATCCCACACCCCGAGGAAGTGAACCGGACAGGGGCGGCAATAGGTTTCTTTAAAACCTTGAATTACTGTCTTGGATCGAGTGTCACTTAAATACATAGTCCCGACCTTTTTGTTCAAGTACATCCGAGATGTATACGGAATCATGTTGCCGCTGCCACGCTGCAAAAGCCCACATTTGTCGAGCATACTGGCAAGCCGTCGGACCGTATGGGCCCCACGGCTGAACCCGAACAGGAAAACCTTGTCTCCATCTTCGTAGACATCCATTAGATACGAGTACGCGTCTTCGACGTTCTTTTGCAGACCGATACCCAACGCGCCGCCCAGCAAGCGCCCTAATTTTCGCAAGGGCGCAAAAATGAAAGCTTTCTCAGAAAACGTTCCAACGCCGGGGTCATAAAATACGACCTGACCTTGATCCTTGGTCAGCGCTTCAAACGTCTTAACTACGTTGGTATTGTTTCTGCCATATTCGTTTCCGGTCCCGTCGCAACAAATGACGATATTTTTATTTTTGCTTTGGGCCGCTTCCGGCATAACCCTAACCCCTAATAAAAGATGCTGTGCTGGGGCGCGTAGTTCGAGCTGAAGTAATACGTCGAAGATGCGCCACAACCAAATAAGGCTATTAGCTTATACGACTGATCGGAAGTGCTTATAATTCTAACGGCAGGTAATGTCAAACTGAAAAAAAAGGCTTGGTCAACCGCTGAATGGGGGCCAATCTTTTGTTGAGATGATTGCTGCGGCTTAAAGTCTACTTCTTCTTCCTCTCCTCCCAACTTTTAATTCTCTCCTTGATCGTTTTTTCGTAGCCGGAGTCGGAGGGGGAGTAGTACCTCTTTCCTTTGAGTTCTTCCGGAAGGTGCTGCTGATCAACGACGTGGTCGGGGAAGTTATGGGCGTAGCGGTAGCCCTTCCCGTAGCCAAGCTCTTCCATGAGCGGCGTGGGAGCGTTGCGAAGGTGGAGCGGCACGGGTAGAGATCCTTTATCTTTAACATCCTTGGAGGCAGCAAGCATGGCTTTGTAAGAGGCGTTGGATTTGGGTGCCGTCGCCAGATAGGTGGTCGCTTGGGCCAACGGTATCTTTCCTTCAGGGAGGCCGACGAAATGGACGGCGTCCTTTGCAGCGATCGCAACCTGAAGTGCCCGGGGGTCGGCATTACCGATGTCCTCCGAGGCAAGAATGATCATTCGGCGCGCGATAAAAAGGGGATCTTCGCCCGCTTCGAGCATCCTCATGAGCCAGTAAATAGCACCGTCTGGGTCGCTACCCCTCAGGCTTTTGATAAAGGCAGAGATGACATTGTAGTGTTCCTCTCCCGACTTATCGTAGAGCAGGGGCTTTTTCTGCAGCGCCTCTTGAAGGGGAGGAAGATCAATCTGTTTCCCGCTCTTTTCCCGCCGGATCAGGGTTGCTGCGGTCTCCAGGGCATTGAGGGCAATTCGGGCATCTCCTTGAGATTGTTGTGCCAGAAACTCGCGCCCTTCAGGTGTGATCTCTAATCCTAAAGTACCCAGCCCTCTTTTGCGATCATGAATTGCCCGATCGATGATCTCCCCGATCTCTTCAGGTGAAAGGGGATAAAGGACCAGCACCTGACAGCGTGACAGCAGCGGGGGGATGACCTCGAAGGAGGGATTTTCAGTGGTGGCGCCGATGAGGAAGAGTATGCCGTGCTCCACGTGAGGGAGGAAAGTATCCTGTTGCGCCTTGTTGAAGTGGTGGATTTCATCGACAAATAGTACCGTAGGTTTCCCCAGGCGATGGAGACGATCTGCCTCTGCGATAATTCTTTTTAGCTCCTTGACGCCGGAGGAGACGGCAGAGAAATGGATGCAATGAGCGCCACCAGAACTGGCGAGGATCTGTGCCAAAGTGGTTTTTCCGCTCCCCGGGGGACCCCAGAGAATAAGTGAGTAGAGCTTGCCTGCTTCGACCATCCCCCAGAGTAATCTTCCGGGGCCGAGCAGATGCTGTTGGCCGACAAATTCATTCAAGTTCAAGGGTCGCATCCTCTCCGCTAGGGGGATAGGGGTGCGTCGCTCCTTTGGAGGAGGAAAGTCAAATAGCTCCATGAAGGGCATGCTATCACAATTTGCCGCTCGGGGTGTAGGAGGAGGGCTTTTTTGGACGGCTAAGTAATGGTATATATAGATTCTTATTGAGAGGTTAGTAGGTAATGTCGATGCAACAGGGCCCTAATAATGATCCTTCTTTCCTTCAAAGCTCACCCCGCACGGTTCTTTTACCTGAGACTGCCGTTTCGGGCAAGCTTAGTTTTGATCTGCCCGTAAAGATTGATAGTCGCTTTAGTGGAGAGGTCAAGGCCAGTGAACTTTTGGTTGTCGGGCCTAACGCAGAGGTCCAGGCCAGTATATCAGCCCGGCACTTACAGATTGAGGGAACCCTGGTCGGCAAGGTTCACGTTTCCGGCTGGGTAGAGATCCTTCCTGGAGGGCGCTTCCAGGGAGAGATCGAGGCAGGAAAGCTCAGAGTTTATCCCGGAGGGGTGTTTGAAGGCAGGGGGGATGTGAGTTGAGTATCCCTTAGAGTAAGTGTCCGGTCACTTTTTCTCGTAAAGCCTTGCCGCCTTTCCAGATCTTTCCCTAAGGTAATAGAGTTTGGCCCGGCGCACCTGGCCTCTGGAGACTACTTGGACCTTTTCGATGCGTGGAGAGTGGAGGGGAAAAATCCGTTCCACTCCAATTCCGTAGGAGATCTTCCGCACAGTGAATGTGGAGCGAATTCCTTTTCTCGATATGGCGATAACGATTCCCTCAAATACCTGAGTCCTCTCCTTTTCGCCCTCGACCACTTTGACATGGACGCGGACAGTCTCCCCTGGTCTAAGGACCGGCACGTCTCTCTTGGTCTGTTCGGCCTCGATTTGGTCTATGATGTCCATACTCTCCTCCCTTGTCTTTACAAATTTCCCGACAGGCGATCCAAAATGATGGCTGCGGCCGAGCGAACAGATAGGTGGTTATAATCCGTTCCCCCCTCAATCGGCTGAAGGATGTAATCTGACTGAGCTGTGACGGTTTCGGTCAAGCCCCATCCTGTTCCCAAGAGAAGCAGGAATGGTTTGCGGCTTTTTCTCAATGTTTCTCGTAGCTCTGCAAAAGAGGTTCTCTCTTTGCCGGACCGCGCTGAGGTCACCACCAATCGGGGTTTGCTCCCGCATTCCTGTTCCACGGCCATGATGGCATCATCCAGCGTATCTTTCAAACGGACCAAAGAGAGGGCCTCTTTGCGGGTCTCGTTGTACTGGCTCCCATAGCCTCGCTCCCAGTGGGTGAGGATCTTAAGCGCCAGTTTCTGCAAGGCCTTAATCGGGGTAACGACATAAAATCTTCTGACCCCATAGGTCCTAGCCGAGCGCGCGATATCATGGATGTCCATGTTGGTAATCGCTGAGGTGACCACCCGGCCGTTCTTGTCGTAGACCGGATAGTGAAGCAGCGCTAGGTAGAGACGGTCCGAGTATTCACTGAGGAATTTTCTTTCCTCCGAGGTCAGAGTTGTCTTGCCGAACAGATCAGGGCGCTGTTCACGCGTCAGTTTTAGGCTCATCTCACGGCGCCAACTTTTTATCCGATCATGATGGCCTGAGAGGAGAACCTCTGGAACCTTCAATCCCCTGAATTCCTCAGGACGAGTGTACTGAGGATATTCCAAAAGACCGTTGGAGAACGACTCTTCTTGAGGGGATCTCAAATTACCCAAGACGCCGGGAATCAAGCGGCTTACGGTGTCGATCATGACCATGGCTGCTAGTTCACCGCCGCTCAGGGTGTAATCTCCAATGGAGAGTTCATCATCAACAAAGTTCTTGACCCTTTCGTCAACCCCTTCATAACGCCCACAGATCAGAACCAGCTCCTTTTTTTGTGCAAGTCTATCGGCTTCCATTTGATTGAAGACTCTGCCCCGGGGGCTGAGCAGAATCACACGAGGGTTATTTGACCTCCTTCTGGATTCTTCAATCGCTGCAATTAGAGGCTCCGGCTTCATGACCATGCCCTGACCTCCACCGTAAGGATAGTCGTCGGTTACCCGATGGCGGTCCGTTGTGTAGCCCCTGAGATCAACCAAGCGAACAGAGATCATCCCCTTTTCCTGAGCCTTTTTTAAAATGCTGTGGCTCAAGGGGGAAGAAAACATCTCCGGGAAGAGCGTGATGACGGTGAAATTCAACATCGGTGTTTTTGGAGGTTAGTTTAGCGCCGACCTAAAACGCCAAGTTAGGCTGGGGTCAGGAAACTATTTCATGCTGCTATCTTGCGCAGCACCTCGGGATGCAACTCTGCGACCTTGATAAGTGTATTTGCCGCTCTACTTGGCTTGCGGCGGCCTTGCTCCCACTGTTCCAGCGTACGCCTCGAGACCCCGAGCAGTGCGGCGAACTGCACTTGCGTGAGGCCCGCTTTCAAGCGTGCATGAACAATGGGTGAACGGGGCTCAACTATAGATCGCTTGCCACCGCCAGATTTTATTTCGCGCACGCCATCCAGTACTTCCTGCCAAACATCGCGTCGGGCCTCGAATTTGGCAAGCGCGCGTCCGCTGAGTTTTTTACCCATGTTCAAATGCCTCCTCATAAACAATGCGGGCTCGCTCGAAAACCGCCGACTCGATGAACGTGAACACCAGGGTATACTACGCCTCTGGCGTAGCTATGTCAACTTCAGGATGAGG
>JAPUHZ010000286.1 GCA_027297485.1 Deltaproteobacteria bacterium | reverse complement strand
CCCTGGGTTCGGACGAAGGAGAGTTCCTGGGCGGTAAGATTCATGACTCACCGCCTTCTGAGTCATTCTTGTCGGGGGATTGGTTGCGGATAGGTTGCGGATTCTGCCGTACTTTTCCGTGTTTTGCAGGGCTAAGTGGTGTATCTTCTTTAGCTACACTGTCGGCAGAGGGATTCGTAATCAGTAGGTTCGGGGTTCGACTCCCCGACGGCTCACCATTTTCACCAGTAAACAAGCTGGTTTCAAGCTTATTCCCCAAATCCATTCTTAGTACCCTCCCTCCATGTCCGCATGGTGTCCGCATTCTGGCGAGTATCCATCTATAGGGCCTGGTAAAGTCCGGCACCGGGTGCGGACGGACCGCCGTGATCCGTCACACCGTGCGGACGGCTCCGGTCGCACGAGCCGATGTATCCCCCCAGGTTCGAGGCTGTCTCCCTTTGGGCATAAGAATACCTTTTGCGGCCCGGGGGTGGCAGTTGCCGTCCAATGGCTCAGGACGGAACGTTGAGGCGATAGGAGGGGACAGGATGAGCCAAGAACAAGTTGCTACTGAAGGGCAGGCGCCGCTACTTCACGGTTATCTCACTAAGGGTGAGCTCGCCCGCGCGATTAACCGAAGTGCTAGGACGATTGAGCGTTGGCACTCAGCGCGAATAGGACCGCCGCGAATTGTCGTGGGGCGCATGATTTTGTACAAGACTGACTCCGTGCGTGCATGGCTGCAAGCGAATGAGAAGGGCGTCAGGCGGGGGCGAAATGGCCGGAAATAAGAGGCAGCTCAACGTCGCAGAAATCAAAGCGGAAGTTCCGATGCCTGAAGACAGACCAGCCAGTGAAACCGAGGTGGCCACCAAGGAAGCTCAGACTGCCGACCTGCAACAGGACCAGGAGCTTCCGGAGGGATTCCCTCAACGAGAACCAATCTGCGACGATGCTAGCTATCCCCGTTATGAACCAGGCATCTATGACGCGGAATGTGTGGGGGCTGACATCTACAGGGACCCACAGTTTCGGGCCTGGAAATGCCGCCTGAAATTCTCGATTCTCCCCGATGGTGACCCTGTTTACGGCTTCTTTCACTTGGGAAGAAGGGACTCTCCTCATGCTGGGCCTAGATCTGAATATCGCCGAGCTTGGGCGATTGCGAACGGAAACCTCCCAAGGAAGAGACAAGTTCTCAGTCATAGAACCTTCAAGAGGAAAATATTCCAGGTAGAAATAGCCGACGTGACCAGTCGTTTCGACAAGCGACCCCATCCCGACGTGGCTGTTTACTCAACGGTGAAACAGATCGTCTCAAAGATTTACCCATGAAAGGGGTGATTAATCTTTCAATCACTTAATCAGGTATCAAGCAATCACCAAATCACTTAATCACCCAATCAAGGCAGGCACCGGATAAGCGGTTGAATAGTTATGGAGTTGCGGCGAAAGCGTGCAAAAAGTTTCGGCCCTAGCCAGGGTCGAGGGTCAAGCAACCAGAAAAAACCCAAGGGCGGGGCAGGTTCCCGAAGAGCCTGTCCCGCAATGGCACTAGCTAGGACCGTCTACTGGAAGGATAGCACGTTTCGACGAGAAGAAATATGGATCGGTAGCAAGGTCATAGAAATGAAGAATAAAGCCAAGAAAGAGCTCAACTACTTTTGTGGCCGCCGCCCTAGTAGGGTATGCCCCTTTAACCTCTGGGGCTTCTTGGCTGTAAACCGAAGGGTAGCCAAACGCATGCGATGACAAAATTAGATAGGGGGGGGTATGGCGCTGGGAAAATGTAAACTCTGTGGAGAAATAGTTAGTGTTAACAATCACACGACGATTGATGGTTCTGTAACTCTTTTAGTTTGCTACGATTGCACACAGTTCGTAGAAGATATGGATCTGAGTTTTTATGATCCGTTCCCTGCAGCAGGAGGAAAATGAGAGGACGTAAACCAAAACCGACAAAGCTCAAGAAACTGGCGGGTGTCGCACCTCGGCGTATCAACCAGAATGAAGCTCAGGTTCCACCCTCTATTCCTGAGTGTCCAGCATTCCTAGACGATGTGGCGAAGGCGCAGTGGGCAAAGATGGCCGCGAAGCTAGAAGGCTATGGGATTATTACAGATATTGATGAAACTGCATTGGCGGCTTATTGCGAGGCGTACAGCCGATGGTCAAAGGCCGTGGATCATATCCGACAAAATGGGGCAATCATAGAAGGGAAGAATTCCGATTACCCGATACAGAGTCCTTACTTACCCATTCTTACGAAGGCGTTTATGCAGATGCACACGATGCTGGTGGAGCTGGGCCTAAGTCCATCCTCAAGATCACGTATCCATGCTGAAAAGAAGAAACCGGATGCGAAACATCAGGAAACCCTCATACGGCTCCTCGGCCCAACGCTCGTCCAGTAGGCCGCCGAAACTTGACGTGGCCGGGGTTCTAGGCAGGGGAATTGGCGACTGCAAGTGGTAAGGACAACGCTTTCCCGAAAAGATCAGTTAATTTAGAGAGGGGCTTGACCTTTAAACGCGAGGAGTACAAAATCCGCTGCGCATCAATAAAATCCCATCCGGCCAGGTCATTGTTATATGGGATTTTCCACATGTTTATACGACTCATTTACATGTGCTTCTCCGTTCCTGTGGCCATGCCGTCATATCCCTTGGACCTCACTCCCCATGGTTCCCGATAACGCCCTTTGATTTCCTCTCGCGCCAGGTCAATTATTGACCTTTGCGTTCCAGCCTCGTCCGAACCAGAC
>JAPUHZ010000285.1 GCA_027297485.1 Deltaproteobacteria bacterium | reverse complement strand
TCACGTCGCCGGCTTTCATCGTCCATCCATACCATCGGGTTTCTGTGCTCCCCGGTGGGTTCGGGATCGCGGGTGAAATACTCAATTCGTACCCGATCTCGAATGCCCCGGTTTTTGAAGTAGCTATCCAACATCCACTGCGTCTCGTACGGCGCGGGTGGGCAACGATAGGGACCCAACGGCACTCCGACTACAACGCGTCCCTCGTTGAATGTCGCTAGGGCATCTCGTAGGCGCACTGCCCCGTCGAGCTCCCATGGGTGCAAGGACGCTTCGGCGAAGCCGGGAATCAGGTCGGGCCGAATCTGCATGCCGAGGGAGACGACTAGGTAATCATAATCTATTTTTTGATTTTGGAGCTCTACCTGTTGATGGTCAGGATCTATTCCCAAGACTTCGGATTGAATGAACTTGATGTTACGTCTCTCCATCTGTTTTAGGCTTCGGCTGATATCATGAGGCTGCCGATCGCCTACCATGACGAACAGAAAAGCAGGCATGAAAATATGATCCGGCCGCTTATCGACCAGGATCACGTCATGATTGTTACCGAGTTTACGGCCTAAGTTCGTGGCGGCCACGACTCCCCCGCTCCCTCCCCCTAAAACTACAATCCGCTTTCGTCCGTTTAGTCTAGGCATTTCGACTATTCATCCTGCCGGGTAGAGACTTCCCTTGCGTCTAAACGCTGGCGGGATCGGATGGCTAGTCCCTTTAAGTTTCTAAGCCGCTGTTCACGCCACATTTTCTGCTCAAGGCGACCCTTACGCGTGAGCTCCTTGCCGAACCTGGAGGTTACGTGAAGGAACCAAAGAATTAGCTTGTCCGAAAAGTACTTGATCAGCTCCATGATTAATTACTATCGCTTGGTCAGGGCGATCAAAGCGAGTCGATGATTTTTAACGTTTTGGTTATAACCCGCGGGGTGAGATTCGGTACCCCAACCCCCAACTGCTACGCCTATCGGAGAAAAGTATCTTCCTGCCGGAGCTTCTCGCTTGCGTCCAGCAAGCCCTCGGGCGTGGGCCCTGATTCACCGATCAGTCCAACTTGTCGAAGAAATTGCCCTATCTGTTCGTGATCTCGTGGACTCACCGGCGCGTACGGGCGAGACGGATTGCCAATGTCTACACCAAAATGTTTCATGGCGGACTTCATGACAGGCGGTAAACCATACGCTCCCCATTTTCCCGGAAACAAAGCAAAACAACGCGCCCAAAACCTTGCGGTCTCGAGGTCTCCCACCCGGAAAGCCTTTATGACCTTGGCTCCAATGCGTGTGCCCGGTGGTGGCATCGTAGCCCCAGAGCCACCGAGCATCAGCGTGACGAGCAGCGGCTGCATGGTTGTAAAGTAGTGTCCTCGACCTGCGAGTTCAATTTGTTCAATCAATCTAGATATTTTTGTAATATCCCTCGAGCTTTCCTTGAAATAACGAATGTTATCGATTTCGCTGATCTTCACAAAAGCGTCCTGAGGAGGATCGGCGCCGGGACCAGGATTGTGATAACAGGTTACCGGTAGTGGACTGGCTGACGCAACCTGCGTGTAGAATTCCATAAGTTCCGCAATGGTTGGTTGACCACCCCAAGGCCGAAGGGGCATCAGCACCTGAACAAAATCGCCCCCAATCTTTGCCGCGTATTCGGCTAATTCAATCACCTCACGCGGCGCAGGGCTTGAGCATCCGAGGATTACGGGAACGCGCTTAGCGATCATCTCTGTAGCAACTCGCAATAACTCCTTGCGTTCGTCGCGGGAAAGCATGGTATATTCAGCCGCTTCGACCGCGGCAATTGTGATAGCATCACAGTCCGGTACAAGGAATTCAATTTCCTTTTCGAGAGCCTTAAAGTCGATTCGGTCATCCTCACCGAAAGGCGTAAGACAAGCTCCGATTACTCCGTTGATGTGTTTTGTGCTGGTCACCGTTCTAGCTCAAAACTTCCGCGACGATTCTGGCATGGCCGGCATCGCTTCCCTTCACCCTGAGCGGCAAGGCCAGGATCCTCGTTTTTTTTCCAACGATACTGCCCAGGTTCGTTACGTTTTCAGCAATAAGAACTCCGTTTCCTAATAGCGTCCTATGGACGGGAAAATCAAATCCCTTCTGCCGCATTGGCGTGGGAAGATCCACAGTAATGCAATCGACACCGAAAAGCTTAACGCCTTTCTTGACCATCCACTCCGCTGCATCCACGGAAAGATAGGGATGATGATTGTAATCCGGACTTTCGAACTTCTCGTCCCAACCGGTAAAGAGCATTAGGATATCCCCACGATTGACTGAAACACCGGAGATCTCGAGGTCCTGGGCCGTCACCTCCTCCCCTCCCCTCTTTTTCACCGGAATCACTGCCCCGGGACCGACGAAAGAATCCAGAGGGATATCGTCAATGGATTTCCCCCCCGGTACGATATGGATAGGGGCATCTACATGAGTGCCGGCATGGCACGGAAGGGAGAGCTCAGTGACATTTAGTGGATGCCCTTTTTCCAAACTGAAGAACTTCCGTACATGGACATCCGGAAGCACGGGTATCTTCGGCATCCCATCATAGATCACACGCGTCAGATCAACCATTTCCATAAAAACGCAATCCTCTTTTTTACTTTATCTTCCGTTTCTCCACTTGGCGTACAGTGGATCCCGATCCACAAAGGCCCTTTTGATGCCATCATAGGCCAACCAAAAAATATCCAGCGTCTTCCCTACCGCGTAGCGCACTTGTTCTTGCTGTAGATCCGTCACCGCATATTTTTCCACTGCATAGGGGCCAATGCGCATATGCTCCTCGTCCACACTCATATGGAGCGTCCAGTAGCGAATATCTTCAGAGTTCCTATCAAAGCCGTAATGTTTTGTTAGTCCGTTGACTATTCTGGTCATCCGCTCGCCAGCAGTCCCCTCTAAACAGAAACCTTGGCTGGCATAAAGCTCAAGCCATGGCCTCTGATAGATAAGCAGTTCACGCCAATCCAAAAAGGCCTCTGTCTCGGGCAAAGGCTCCACCCGATCCAACTCTTCCTTGGGACAGCCGCAGGCCTTCGCAAACCGAATGTAAAGGCTTTTGTGGCTATCCGTGCCCGTGATCTCCCCCGTCCCCTCTTCCACCACGTTTTCAATCCACATCTTCTCCAGGATATCATCATCCGGACAGCGCCCCAGCATCGCTGCTATCGGTTTGGGGAAGGGCTTGGGAAAGAAAAGATAAAACTGACCGACAAAACCCTTAAGCTGCTTACGGTCCAGTTCTCCCCTTTCGATCATCCCGATGACCGGATGGTCTTTAGAGTGCTTTCTCCGCACTATCCCTTGGAGTTCCTTGACAAACGCTTCACCTGAAAGTGCCATAGGTTTCCTCTCCATCCTGCTTTGAATTCTAAGATCCACACCAAATCAAGTCACCTCATATCATATTGAGAAAACACGTCAATGGTTCCTGGACCTTCATGGCAGAGCAGCCGGTTTGGTTCATTGGGACACGAGGTGTGAGATGGAGCCGGGGGACAAATCCAGTGAGGGGTGCCCTTCCGCGACCTGAAGAACGTTGGGTTTGTGTCGGATAGGGCGGGTGAACGCCCTGAACTCCACCTGGAGGAGGAATCGGGGTAGATGGGACCTATGAGAGTTTAGAGGTAAGGGGTCAGGCAGTCATGGGCTCATCAGCGTACAGCGTGGCCCATTCGTTTCCACAGGACAGAAGACGACTCGGGGTCTACGGAAAAAGTTACTAACCAGGCCTTTCCAATGATATCCTCTCGCCTCACTGTTCCAAAATGTCTGCTGTCATATGACCATCCACGGTTGTCTCCGAGAAAGAAGTACCTGCCGGGCTTGATTACAATACGTTCGGAGGGCCAGTTTCCAACGCCATCGGATTTCAAGAGGCGGTACGAAGAGTTAAGCAAGCTTGCTTGCTGGACTATCGCGCGCTCCCCCTTTGACGATGCGATTACTTCACTCGTGTCTTCAATGTCTTCCGGCACTCCGTTTACATAGACCCGACCCTCTCGTATCTCCACAACATCCCCCGGCATCCCAATAACCCTCTTCACTAATTGGACATGCTCAGCAGCGGGACGCAGTTCGAGCGGGTAAAGCTTGCCCTGATCGCGAGCAATGTTAAAAATAACAACATCACCACGGGCCGGGTCATCCATAAAAAGCCCCAACTTGTTAACGAGCAAATGGTCTCCCTGCAACAGTGCCGGAGCCATACTGTTGGAGCTAATACGGAACGCCTGAACCAAATAAACCTTAATGCATAGGGTCAACGGGAGCGAGATGACAACTGCAATTATTAAATCTCGGCTGATATGGCGTATGTTGCGCATGCTTAATAATCTATACTTCGCCTGATCGTTGCTTGGCTAACGTTGACCGTGAGGAGCGCAAGCATAACGAGCATCCCTCCCGAAGTTCGTATTATGTGGCCTCATCCCGCTTCCTTAAGGTATTAAGCATGGGGTGTGCCAACTCGGTTAATGTTATTTGTTAATGACTTTTCCGCTGGTGATAATCGCGGGTTTGTAAAGAACTGTGACAGTTTTTCGGTCCATGAAAGAGGATGAATAAAACGGAATAAAAAAAAGGAAAGAAAGTCAGCAGATTAGAGCTTGGCATCCCGAAGGATCGAACCTGTTAACAAGCATTACGATTTACAGGCCAATCTTATTTGGGTGAATTGATAGAACTTAAAAAATGGCGATATCGCCACAACTCCTATTAGGAGAGATTTTTCGGGCAAAATTTCCCGAAATAATAAACCTTAAAATAGGCTTCCAAAACTAGGAAACCCTCAAATATCGAAATGTTAGACTCTGCCACTCCTTATTTTACTAGCCTTTGATGGTTGGCATATGCCTTGCTCCGCTACGCGAGTAGGAGGAACCTATGACACAATCCATTCTTTTAACTGCTGACTGTTTTTTGGTGATCTGGTTTGCTGTGGCCATATTACTATATTTCTAGGCCGGCTAATCCCCACCCGGGAAAAGGGGGTAAGTCCAATTATTGACATTTAGAGGGTCTTCGCTTAGCTTCTCTGCATGCCTCGCACTGCACGCGTTGCTCCAGGTGACGTGATCTTTCATGTGCTGAACCGAGCCAACGCTCGCTCCCGGATTTTTGAGAACGAGCGGGATTATCATGCGCTAGAGCATGTGATGGCTGACACAATCCAGCATGTGCCGGTAAGAATTTTGGCGTACTGCCTCATGCCGAATCACTGGCACATGGTGTTGTGGCCGCAGCAGGACGGAGAACTCGGAGCCTTCATGCAGCGACTGACAACCACGCACGTTCGCCGTTGGCACCTGCATCGCCACAGCGTTGGCAGCGGTCATCTCTATCAGGGCACCTACAAGTCCTTCCCTATCCAAGACGACAAACACTTTCTTACCGTGTGCCGCTATGTGGAACAGAACGCACTACGGGCGGGGCTGGTCAAGACGGCGGAGAATTGGCGATGGTCGAGTCTTTGGTTGCGTCTTTTAGGAAAATCGGAGCAGGACAAACCAGCGCTGTCAGAGTGGCCGGTAGCGAGGCCACAAAACTGGGTATCTCTGGTGAACCAGCCGCAGGCATCCAAAGAGCTGGAGGCAGTGAGACTTTCGGTTCAGCGCGGTCGCCCCTATGGGGGGGAAGTCTGGCAGAGGTGGATGACTAAACGCTTGGGCTTGGAGTCAACTTTCCGCTCTCGCGGTCGACCACACAAGGAAGATTAGCAGATATTGGACTTATCCCCTTTTTTCCGTCCGCACAACCAACCAGTAGGGCGAGAGATATCGTAGCAACAGTCTTTACGGATAACTTGTTCATCATTGTGTCTTCCCATGCGAATTAAAAAAAGCCGGCACACCCTCACCTTGAACCGGCAAGAGCAACTGGCTTCAAATGGTCCATCTCCTCCTCCATCGGCCTCACTTCACGGGAAGCCTTATCAATGCTGGGGGAGGATTTTTTTAATTATAAGGTGAGAACGTGTCCCCGGTCGTGGTCATTACCAGGACCCGGATCCTAGACCCTGGGTCCTCGGCGAAAAGACCCGTTGGTGAGAAGGGCGCGTAGCCCCACGAGCAGGAAGCGTGGCTGCCTTAGACAGAGACGCCAGAGCACCTTGTAGACCTCGTCACGGGTGTAATCGGTAAGGGGGCGCTTCGCAGACGGATTCAACAGATCAAACAGAGAACAGTAGTCCTCCTGTGTGAAGGAGTGGAGAGCCCTGCGGATCAGCAAGTGGAGGCTCATCTCGCGCCGCAAGCCACGTAGCTCCCGGCTTGATCCGCCGTTCAGGATCGCCTCAGCGACGCCCAGTGCTCCCCGAAATCCACTGACTATCCCTCCGACCGTCGTTACTTTCACTTGCCCGGCCGCGTCGCCGACCAGGTAGACATCGCCTTCTCCAATCCGACGGTGGACGGGAATCCACTGCGTATACTGCGGGATCCGGGCGGCCTGGAACTCGATTGGCACCAGCTCTTTTTTTTCGAGGAAACGTTCGAGGCGCCGGCGAGTCTCCTGGCCTCGTGTGCCGATAAGGCCGAACACCCCCCGCGTCGGCGACTCGGGAATTAGCCAGTAGAAGTAAGGTGTCTCCTCAGGGACAAACCAGACCCGCGTGGTATCAGGTGGCAGATCGGTGGGCAATCGTACGATTGCCTGAACCAGAGGAAGCGTCGGCTGAATTGGCCAGCCGGCGACTTGGCCTACCTTGCTGAAGGCACCGTCGGCCCCGATGACGGTCCCGACCGATACCTCTTTCGTGCCCCCTCCCCCGCTCTGCTTTAAAAGGAGTGTCAAGCCCTTGCCGTTCGGCTTCAAGCTGAGGAACCGCTGTCCTAGTAGGATGCGGGCCCCGCTCGCCTCGGCCTGCCCTGCCAGGCTACGAACAAGCGTCGAACGCTCAATAACAAGGTCCGGCCGCTGGAGCGGGACCGTTGCGACCCGTCCGTCCGCGAACAGTTCGAATCGGCGGATCACGTTGACCACTGCACTCTCGCCCAGCGGTCCCAGTAGCTCCCTCATCCGATTCGTAACGATGAGCGTCCGAGGAGTCGGATCCAGACGGTCAGTTCCTTCAAACACCTGAACCCGGAGACCCTCGCGCGCCAGCAAGTGGGCGGTTAATAACCCTGCGGCAGATCCTCCAATGACAGCGACATCCGGTCTCCTCCGTAGCTCCTTCACTTCACCTCCCTCCACTCTTACTTCGAATTTTCAACGTCGACTGACGATTGACCCTAACACCGGCCTTATCAAAAACGCCACGCTGCATCCGGGTTGAAAGGTATCGGTCTGAATAGGAAGTGTTCCGTAGATCTCAATCAAGCCCATGCAGAGTAATATCGGATCGGGGTCAGAGGCTCGTTTCTGCTTCAGAGTCGCGATCGCCAGCGATCCTCCTCGTGCCGTAGACGCCGCGTCGCAGCAGCAGCAGGACGAAGGCCTTCGCCAGAATGTGAAAGTCGAGCGATAACGACCAGTGATCGACATACCAAACGTCCAGGCGGACCCGCTCGTCCCACGGGAGCCGATTTCGCCCGTGGATCCACGCCCAACCCGCCATCCCCGGCCTGAAATCAAAGCGACGCCGATCCGACGGAGGACAGTAAGCAGCCTCGCTCGGCACCCAGGGCCGCGGGCCGACAATGCTCATCTCGCCCTTTAGAACATTCAGGAGCTGGGGAAGCTCGTCCAGAGTCCACTGACGGAGAAGGCGGCCCACTCGCGTAATCCGCAGATCATCCTCCGTGACGGTGAGCCCGGATCCCTTGGCCTCTGCCCCGACGATCATCGTGCGGAATTTGTAGCAGAGGAATCTCCGACCTCCCCTGCCGACACGATCCTGCCTGAACAGGATTGATCCACCGTCGTCCAATCTGATCGCCAACGAGATCAGGGCGACCACCGGCGA
>JAPUHZ010000284.1 GCA_027297485.1 Deltaproteobacteria bacterium | reverse complement strand
CAAGCGCAGAATCGTCCAGCTCATTGCAATGACGAGAGCTAGTACGAGAACCAGAATCGCGTAGAGCATCATTGGACACCTCCCAGCACTAGGTGCATAGTAACACCGAATAAGTGGTTCCTCAATGGGCTAAAAGCCCTAAGTCACTGTGGTAGTACGGTGCCACTAGCGCGCCGGGCAACAGCGCCACGGGGTAAAACGGGACAGTCCTTCGCCCGAATCATTTTGGCCAAATCCATCATATTCTTGCGCGCCCCACCAAGGGCTAGCTCCAGTCTGTGCAGCCCTGTCAAAACAGGTTGGTAGCATGGAGAAACAGTCCTACTCGGTCATGCACACCTACCTTTTTGAAGATGTGTAAAAGGTGAGTCTTCACCGTGTTCGCAGAAATAAACAGCTTCGCGCCGATCTCCTTATTGCTGAGCCCCTCAGAGACAGCGGCGACAATCTCCTTTTCGCGGCGGCTCAGTGGCTGGTGAGCTTGCGTCTGGCGTGTGAACTGCTGCATCACTGCAACCATCGTGGTGTCGTCCAAACAGACCTGACCCTCCCGGACCTTGCGAATGGCCCCGATCAGAAAATCAGTGGCCGAGTTCTTGCGGACGATCCCATCTGCACCGTACTTCATGGCAAGAATGTGGCTGCTTTCATCTTCTGACGCTGTCAGGACGATAACCTTTGTCTTGAATCTCTCACCGCGAATCCGTTGCAGAACGGAGAGACCGTCGAGTCCAGGCATCATCAAGTCGAGGAGGAGAACATCAGGCTCATGCGTCTCGAGCAAAGCGATCACCTCGTCTCCGCCTGCTGCCTCGGCAATAATTTCAAAGTCTGGTTCCAACGATAGGAGCCGGCGGACCGAGTCTCGAAACATTGGATGATCGTCAACTATTGCAATCCGTGTTTTGCCCTTCATCGCTTCCACTGCCAAGGCCGCGCGGCCAAAGCCTTTCCAAGTAGTCCACAGGGGGCAGCGATGTGAGTTGCAGGAGGGACGAGGTTGAATAAAGTCGTAGGAGTATTATAGTCTACCGTGACTTGAATTTCCGGCGACTACAGTACCAGTACGTTCTGAATTCATAACAGCGAGCTAGTTTTTCCATGCTATAGCCTTTGTTTTCAGTTAATCTAGACCGTTTTGTGAGAAGGTCTGAGCGAATCCAGTAGGCAAGTATAGTTCTAGAACCAGAACAAACTGTGGAATTCTGGGGAAGATCTGGCTTGTGTTTGTGCCAAACAGGCGCTCCGGGAGGTTACTGTCCGCGTGCGGATGGGCCTTGAGCTTGGACGGCCGCGCCTCACGGCGACAACATCCCTTCAAGATCCGACGGCACGGCCCCTTTGCTACCTCGATTTCTCTGAGCCGCGCGTCGCGCAGATCGGGCGACAGTGCTATGTTTCAGGTTTGGATCTGGCCTTCATTCTTTGCGAACGACGGGACTTCGGTGCTGTAAGCCGCTCTCGTTCCTCATGTAGCTGGCCAATGATCTTGTGGATATCCATGTAAAATCCGAGGCAAGAAGACGATATGGTCGTGAAAAGGCTGCCCTTATTTAATCATAGCAGCATTGCCCTGATCCTCTTCATGGCAGCCCTTAGGCTTCGCTCTTCCAAGGGCTTTGTGTCAGATATCGTGATCGCAGACGACGCTTCGGAAAAGTTGGTTTGAAGATGCTCGTCAAGAGCGGATGGCACATTCGCCCGTTCCCTTACCTCTTCTAGCAATGCTCCAAAACAATCCAGGTCTGCGTTTGGAAAGCGTATCGTGAGTGAATCTAGATTCTGACGAGTGACAGCGTGGAGCGTCTTCCCATTCCGGTCAAGTAAGACAACGGCCAGAGTCACAGTTTCGCGCCCCCCCCCAACGGCGCAGTCCAAGGATCGGAACTTGAATCTCACTTCACCCTCGTCGCCGGGAGGTCTCAACCGTAAGGCCACTGCGACACTGATGGGAATTTGTCGTTGTCATCGGAGTGGATCGGGCCTTTGAGCAGGCGTCAAGTTAGAAGCTCCTAGCTTTTCGATCTACCCCTCGCGCGGCGGTAAATGCAGCAGGTGCTCCTCACGGTCAGAACTCATTTAGCTTCCCGCCAGCCGGCATGAGAAGGGCGATCACCGCTCGGCTGTACAGGGCGGCTGCGCAAGCCATCCGTGAGTCCCTGGCTGAACGGCCGGATCTTGCGCTAGGGTTCTGCGCCCGCCAGTCCCCTCGCGCCACAAGTGCGCTGGTTGCCCAAAGATAGAGCCCTCCTGTCGAGAGGTCATAGAGTGAAAGCATTAGGGCGGCTACGCTGGACGCCCGGCTCCTTCCTTGGCGAATCCGCGTATTGAGAACCAGTACGATCCGCCCAATAAATCGTCACCCCATTTTACCAGAACATTTCCCACTTTTGGGCCATGGAGTTTGGCCCTGGTTGAACGTAAAGTTGTATTCAAACGCGAGAACGACATGGCAAGCGCCAACGAAATCATCAGCGCGGCCCTCGAGCACGAGGAATTTCGGGTTCAGTATCAGCCGATTGTGTCGCTACCGACCGGCAGGGTTGCGGGATTTGAGGCTCTGGCCAGATGGCACCGGCCTGGAGTTGGGGTCGTTTCCCCGGCGCACTTTATCCCGATGGCCGAGGAAACCGGGCTGATCATTCCCCTTGGGCTCTGGGTTCTGCGTGAGGCTTGCTGCCTGACTCGGTCATGGCAGGAGCGGTTCGGGCCGACTCGAGCCTTCACGATCAATGTGAACTTTTCCGCCAAGCAGCTCGAGCATCCTGACCTACTCCAAGGGGTCGACGACATCTTGCTCGAGACCGGCGTTGAGCCAGGCAACTTGAGAATCGAAATAACCGAAAGCGTACTGATGAACGACACCGAACACACCATAGCGACGCTGCGACAGCTAAGGTCCCGAAACATCGGTGTTTACGTTGACGACTTCGGCACCGGCTATTCGTCTTTGAGCTACTTGCACCGGTTTCCAATCGATGCTGTCAAGATTGATCGGTCTTTCGTTAGCAATATCGCCAACTCGAAAACCCGAGAGATTGTCCGTGCGGTTGTGGCGCTCGCCGGAAGACTTGGAATGAACTGCATTGTCGAAGGAGTGGAAACAGCCTCGCAATTGGCAGAAATCAAGGAACTGAAATGTGATTACGCACAGGGATACTTCTTCTCGAGACCGGTGGATCCGATCGAGGCCGAGAAGCTGATTTCAAAGGATTTCCAACGCAGAAAATTGAGTTGGTCAGTTCCTGTCGGCGGTTGGCACCTGGGTGTGCCACGGCCTGCCAAAGGACATTCGTCGGAGTTTTCCTTACCCTTTGCAGCCGCATGAACTGGAGGCATGAAAGATGGTTGAACTAATGAGTGAGATCGACGGCGCTGACACAGCCAATCGGTTTAGCCATTCGATTCCTATTGAAAACGTTGAAAACCTAGGGGTGATCCCTTGATTACCGCTACTCATGGAGCGGTCGATATCGAAACAAACCGCCTTTCGCCTGTCGGAGGGTGCGGCAGAACAGATTATGGAGGACTAGGAAAATGAAAAAAGTGACTCGTTTCTTTCTCTTGATGACATCGGCACTCGTGGCCTGCGTGTTGGGCCTGAATGCCTACGTGCATGTGATTGCCGGGGTTCCCCTTCTGAACATTGATCTCGTGCGGACCCTCGCGTACCTGATTCTTTGTGCCTTTGGTATGGCCGTATTGGTGGTTCTTTGGAGGGAAGGCCGGATTCCGTTTGGATTCTTCTACATTGTCTTCTTCGGGTACTTTCTAGGCGTCGCTAGTCGTTCGCCGTCGTCAGGTGCCGAAGTGAGCGCAGCCTTTGCGTTTACTTGCTTCATCGTAGGTTGCCTGATAGTACGAGAGGCACAGAAGCATGAGTTAATCAAGGGAATACGGCCTCCCGATCCAGAGCTGAGGCGAAAACTGATCGAGCGTCTCCTCACTGATCGAACGTCTCCTCGACGCGCGTACCATCCTGCGCCAACTGTTGTTCAGCAGGGAGGGGCTTGAAGCAGTAGCCGTGAACTGGGCGAACGGTGCGATCAAACCCTCAGGTTGCGAATTGGTCGCTTGAAATTGGCTCTCCTGATTCCTGAATCGCGTCTGCGTATGAGGCCAGAGTTGTCCCCTGCTCTGGCCAAACCCCTTGAAGGCCCGGGACCTGGAAAGGGTCACCTCGGAGGCACATCGTGGACAGACCGCTGATAAAAATCGGTAATTGGTTCCTTAATGTACTCGCGATCACGAAAACAGAGGTGAACGAAGGTGGGACTGTCAGATCTAACCGTGGTCAATAACTATAGTCAAAACATGCCTCGGGAACCGTCCGCCCCCTATCACACTGCCCTGTTCCACCGGGATTCTTTCTCCGCGGTTCGATCTAGATGATCTTTGCCCTAGTACTGGCGGTCACAGCCTTGTCGACCTTGGCTCTCCTGGTCGTGGTGGCTAAGCTAGGTCGGCCTCCGCCAGAGCCGCCGGCAGGTCTACAGGCCCTCGTCGAGGCTACACCCCTCGCTGAAGAGGCCTACCGAGACACTCTTCGGGATCTTGATGAGGCAACCTCCACCGCGCGACGCCAACTGC
>JAPUHZ010000283.1 GCA_027297485.1 Deltaproteobacteria bacterium | reverse complement strand
TGAGGGCGCGACTTCGTAACAAAAATTCTTCGCAAAGGGCCCAAATTTCTGGTCCATGAAGCTCTGGATATTGGCTAGCGAATCGACTTCCCAGAGGCAGTTGCACGATTTGCCATCCGGGCTTGGAAAAGCTGAAATGACCTTAAGGTTCCCCGGAAGGTTGGGTAACTCCTTTTCTGCAGTCTGCCAGAATCGCTCAGGATTGTTAATGGAATGTTGAATTGCAACGAACATTTTTAGCTCCTCCTTTTAGTAAGGAATTTTTTACTAGCTAAAATTCTTATTGTGGCTTCTATTAAATGTCTGAAGGTATGTCAAGAAAAAATATTTTGTGGTTTTTATACCCTCGCTAAGAGAATGGCTTGGAAAATAGTAGATAACCCTCCATTGAATGGACATATCAGGACTCATGCCTTATTACGACTTTAGGAGTGAGTTTTATAAGAGTCAAAATGATATGAATCTGCTTTTGAGGAGTGGCCACCAAGAACCGTATTACTAAGGCACCAATATCACAGGGGACAGGATTGTCAATCACGCCAAAACGCAATTAAACGACGCTTTAATTGAGTCCTGTGCAGGCAGCAATGCATGGACCATTTAAATGCGTTGTGGTGTTCGTATTCAAGGAGCCCGATTGGCTGCAGTGTCCCTGAGTAGGAAAATTTAGGAAGCTCGTTTGGTTTGCTCTGCCATTTCTGTTATAGGCAGCAGCTAAATGAGGCCGGTGAGAAATCTTGGGTGCTTTTACCGATCCAAGGTTGCAAGGGCCTTTTTGTAGAAGCGCTCGTCTACGTATTTTTCCGGTTTGGGGAGCGGCGGCTTTATCAGCCCCGCCGTCTCGCGTAGTTGCAGGACCATCCGTATCCCTTCCATGTCGATGCGGCTGTGCGGCGTGAAGCCGAATCTGGGACTGATGTCTTCTTCGTACATCTTTTCGGCCCTAGCTTTGGAACCTTTGTTCTCAGGCAGAAGGAGCTCTACGGCCTCCTCCCTGTTTTTCCCATCCATGACCCAGTCGGTGGCGCGAATCATCGCCCGGATGAAGCGCACGAGCAGTTCTTCGTTTGCCTCGGCCCATTCCCGCCGCGTCGCGCCGAGTCCCCTGGCATAATGGAGAACATGATCTTCTGAGCGGGCGAGGACCTTGAAGCCCCGCTTTTGAATCTCGTCGTCCGGCAGGTTCATCATGGCCCCCCAAGCCTCCCCTCGGCCCAATGCCTCGGCCCTTTTCGTCGAGTTGCCGAACGACTTGAACGTGTAGTCGCGATTCAACTCCAGACCGTTCTTCTTGAGTATGTAGATCATGACTATCGCGAATCCCGTGGTAGGCGCGTCCACGGCCAGGACCTTGCCCTTTAGATCGCCGTAGTCGTTGACCTTCGAGTTCACGACCAGCTTCTGCCTGAGTCCCTGGCTCCCGCCCAGGAAAATCACGAAGTCGTTGGTCTGCGGGTCCGCCCCCTGTCCTTCGGCCCATGCGATGACATTGTCCGCGTTGTTGAGAATCAGGTCGTACCTGCCACTGATGAGGTTGCGCAACAGGGTAGGGGAGTCGGTGACGATGTGCGTCTCAACCCGGATATTTTCCTCCTTGAGAAATTCTCGCCGCACCGCCGCAATAATCGCCGTATCATTGTTGAAGGATCCGATTTTTATGAGATCTTCGGCCATAGCAGTGATTACTTATTAAAAGTAGATCGTCTGTTTGAACACCTATCTAACTTGCATCGCCTGCAGCGCTTTGCTGATCTACTCCAACATTTTGGGTGGACAATATCCGATAACGGGTGATCATGTCAAACCGACCTACTCTATTGGGTTATTGAGAGCCGTAGTACCAGCAGCCAGACTCAATTCATGAGCTAATGAATTACGTTCGGTGTGGATAGTGACTTCGGGCTAGCCATTAAAGCTGGTAATCCGCATCTCTTCCCACACTTGGGACAGGTAAAAGGGTGTGTTTCGTAGACCTTTCTGATGAAGTAAGACCAGCGCTTTTTTAACTCTTAGAAACGAGTGGAGGGGGAACCTCCGTGACCTCAGCTTTCCAGGTCACCGTTTCTACTCCCTCAAGTTACTTCTTGGACCGGAGTTGTGGTTTCCAATGTGGAGTGGTCCTATTTAGGCTTCTGGCCGATCAGGTGGTGGAAGTTTTTCGTCGCAACTTTGCCGGCCACCTCGGGATTTAGGCCTCCCAGGGCGGTCCGTATGATGCGAATGCGACGGTCATAATCCCGCAATTGGCGCGGTCCAGCCCCGTTGTCGACGGCGGCCAGGAATCGATTGGGAAAATCCTCGATGATTTTTTTCCACTCCGGCAGGAACCCATTTTTTCCATCCACCAGTGGGGTGGGAAAATCATCTTGCGTCAATTTGTAGATCCAGGCGAGGTCGCAATAAAGGTTGGGAAGCCTCTGAAATAATTTTCGGATCTCTTTCGGAGAGGATAACCCGCACCAGTGGGCCCAAATCACGCTGGCCCTCGGCTCGCGCACCAGATTATCGACCAGCTCTTTGAATTCACCCGTTCGGCTCCAGCTTTCCCCATCATTAACATAAGGGTTATGGTGGATCGTTATGGGCAACCCGGTCTCGATGGACAGACCCAACAGCTCCTGTAGGACTTCGGAATTCGGAGGAACATGAAGTCGGCCGCCAATCTTGCCCCGGAAGGCAACCTCCCCGATCCACCGGAAACGGCCAGACCGTGCCTTGTTTTTGACCTCTCTAATAAATTGCGGCCTGAGCCGCCGCCAGCCCTTGTTCTGAAATCCGATCCCGGGAATCACCCGATCGGGATAGCGTTCATGAACATCCAGCGCATCTTCATCGGTCCAGCCTCCACGGGACTTTACAAAGATCACGACCTTATCGACGTTGTTTCTGTCCATGACCTTGACGAGGCCGTCGGGATTGGCCCTGTTGCCCTTTAGATGGCTGTGACTATCGGAGATGATGCCTGTATATTGGGTTGCGGTTTCACGCCGAGGAGCGCTTCGTGCACCCTGCCGCTTCTCTCCTACGCCCGATGCGGCCGTCCAGACCCGTCCTGTAATCAACCTCCACGCATTACGATACCCGATGTCATGCTTGGCCTGATCGGGCAGGTCACGCAGGATCAAGCGTATGTTGCCGATCTTGTTCTCCAGATGCTCGGCAAGAGGTCTCCGGCCACCCCCGTAATCGGTACCCACGACGAATCGGCCGCTGAACTCGACCAGGATCGCCCTGTATTCAGGCTTCAGTGTGTCCTTCTGACTACTGAGGAAACCGTCCTGCCAGATCACTGTGTCCAGGACGTTGCTGTCGCATCGGTATCGGCGACCGGGATGGCCGGTGGAAATGTCGTAGTAAAGGTTGGGATAGGTCATGAGCAGCCGGCGAATCAGTTTGGGGCCGTAACGGCGTTGCTTTTCCGGATGACGGATCTGGCCGAAATGCGTGACAATGACCTTTGCCTTTGGATACTCTTTCAGCATAAGCTCCAAGGCGTCGAGGGCATGATTTTCCGGCTCGTGGTGGATTACGAAGGGGACACCGGTCTCGGACGATAAGCGGAAGAGCCGGTGACCGTTGGGGCCGTCGACGGGAATGTCCGAATCGCGATCCGTTCGCCCGCGCTTGCATTGCCGCTTGGACATGTAGTG
>JAPUHZ010000282.1 GCA_027297485.1 Deltaproteobacteria bacterium | reverse complement strand
TTGCAGATGTGTGTAGCCGGGCATGATGACTTTCAAATACCGCTTGGCCGCCCGCGCCAGTTCTAGTTTCAAGCCCTCCACAACCTTGAGAATGGCCTCAAGTTCCTCCCTAAGATAGAGGCGCATATCCAAGGCCACTTGATCGTTGCGGCTCCTGGCAGTATGGAGCTTTTCTCCCGCCGGACCAATCCTTTGGGTCAGACGCCGCTCGATGTTCATGTGGATATCCTCATCGGCCGAGGAAAAATGGAAATCTCCGCTTTCGATCTCCTTCTGAATCGCCTTAAGGCCACGCACGATCTTCTGTCCCTCTCTTGCCGAGATGATCCGCTGCCGGGCGAGCATCCTGGCATGGGCGATACTGCCGGCAATGTCTTGGCGATAAAGCCGTGAGTCCACATCGATGGAGGAGGCAAAGGCCTCTACAGAACTAGCCGTTTGAGCCGCAAAACGTCCTCCCCAAAGCTTTTTCTCTCTTGCCACTTTATCAACCCTTGATTTCTTTAACCCTTTGTCTTTTTTGGTTTTGCAGCCTGAGCCTTAAGGCATTGAGTCTAATGAAACCCTCCGCATCGGCCTGCTGATACCCCTCATCCTCCTCAAAGGTAGCCATTTTAGGATCGTAGAGTGAAGACCTAGATTTCCGACCGGCCACTATGGCGTTGCCCTTATAGAGCTTAAGGCGAACTCGACCGCTCACATTCTCCTGAGAGCCGTCGATGAGCTTCTGCAGGAGTTCCCGCTCTGGTGAGAACCAATAACCATAATAGACCAGCTCTGCGTACTTGGAAATGAGAGAGTCCCTGAGCCGCATTACCTCACGATCCATGGTAATCGACTCCAGGGCGCGGTGCGCACCATGGAGGAGAGTGCCCCCGGGAGTTTCATAGACACCGCGTGACTTCATGCCGACATAACGGTTTTCGACCAGATCCACCCGTCCAATCCCGTGCTTCGCTCCCAAGACATTTAGGCCGCCAAGGAGTGTTACAGGAGAACGAGCTTTGCCGTTCAGAGCCACGGGATCTCCGCGGAAAAAATCGATCTCGATATATTCGGGATGGTCCGGCGCCTTCTCTACGGCTTTGGTCCAGAGAAACATATCGGCCGGCGGCTCCTTCCACGGATCCTCTAAGATCCCTCCCTCGTAGCTGACATGGAAGAGGTTGCGGTCGATACTGTAGGGCCTCTTTCGAGTCACAGGGACAGCTATACCCTGACGCTTGGCATAGGCAACTAAGGCCTTACGCGAGTTGAGATCCCAAAGTCTCCACGGTGCAATCACTTTCAGGTCGGGTTTTAGCGCGTAGTAGGTAAGCTCAAAACGCACCTGGTCATTACCCTTACCCGTAGCCCCGTGTGCCACGGCATCGGCCTTCTCTCTCGCGGCGACGTCCATTTGCCCCTTGGCTATCAGAGGGCGGGCGATAGAGGTTCCCAGCAGATAGGAGCCCTCGTAGACGGCATTGGCCCGCAGCATCGGAAAGACATATTGCTTAATAAACTCTTCCCTAAGGTCCTCGACAACAACCTTGCTGGCCCCGGTCTCCAGGGCTTTTCGCTTGATCGCCTCCAAGTCCTCTCCTTGGCCAAGATCCGCACAGTAGGCAATCACCTCACAGTGATACCGCTCCATGATCCAACGCAGGCACACGCTGGTGTCCAGTCCGCCGGAGTAAGCCAAGACCACTTTTTTGACTTTCATTTCCGTCTCTTCAACCCTTCATCCCTTTTAAAAGCCACACCATAATCGCCTTCTGCACATGGAGGCGGTTCTCGGCCTGATCGAAGACAATAGCCCTAGGACCGTCCAAAACCTCTCCGGTAATCTCTTCCCCTCGGTGGGCAGGGAGACAATGCATCACCACCGCATCCCTATCCGCCATGGCCACCACGCTTTCATTGACCTGATAACCTTGGAAGATTCTGCGTCTGGTCTCCAACTCCGACTCTTTTCCCATGCTTGTCCACACATCCGTATAGATCACATTCGCCCCTCGAACTGCCTCCTCCACATGGTGGGTGATGACTATGCGCCCGTCTTTCTTTGCTGCGGGAGCGACGATTTCGGGATTAGGCTCGTAGCCTTTAGGACAGGCCAGGGCAAAAGAAAAAGAAAATTTTTCCGCAGCCTCCATCCATGAGTGAACCATATTGTTGCCGTCCCCGATAAAGGCGATCTTCAATCCTTCCAGCTTTCCTTTATGTTCTAAGAGGGTGAAACAATCGGCCAGCACCTGACAAGGATGAAAAAGATCGGTGAGGCCGTTGATCACGGGCACCGTTGCGTAACGGGCCATCTCCTTAAGGGTCTCGTGGAAAAAAGTCCGCATGACGATCATATCCACCCACCGACTCAAGTTGCGGGCACAATCCGCGGCGGTCTCTCGCACCCCGAGATGGATCTCGTCTGGACCGAGAAAAACCGCATGACCCCCCAGTTGGAAGATCCCAATCTCAAAGCTAACCCGCGTCCTCAAACTCGGCTTCTCAAAGATCAGGGCCAGTGTCCTTCCGGCCAGGCGCCGATGAGAAATCCTCTGCTTCTGCTCACGCTTAAGCGTATCGGTCAGAGAAAAGATCTCGTCGATCTCGCCTCGGCTGAGGTCCCTTAAGCTTAAAAGGTCTCTCTTGATCATTGGGGAAAGAGAAAGGTTGTCAATTTACTGGTGTGCGAGGATCTTTTCTAGAATTGCCAAACCACGATCGATGTCTCTCTTCTTAACCGTCAGTGGGGGAAGAAAACGCAGGACCTTATTGGCAGCACAATTGATCAGGAGCCCCGCTTGCAGGCAATCTTCCACGATCTTGCTTCCTTCTTGATCAAGCTCCATCCCTAAGATGAGCCCCTTTCCTCGCACCTCCCGGATAAAGGGGAAACGATTCTTAAGCGATTGGAGACCATCAAAGAGGATTTTCCCAATCTTGGCGCAATTTTTCAATACGCCCCCTTGAAGCAGGGTTTTTAAGACAGCCATGCCAACACTACAGACTAAAGGATTTCCCCCAAAAGTGGAGGCATGGGTTCCAGGGACAAAGCTACGCGCTACCTTCTCCTTCGCCAGCATGGCCCCCAAGGGCATCCCTCCGCCCAAGGCCTTAGCCAAGGTCATGATGTCCGGCTCCGCTCCGAAATGTTCATAGGCAAAGAGTTTACCGGTCCGCCCCATCCCTACTTGGACCTCGTCAAAGATGAGAAGGATACCTCTTTTATCGCACAGCTCTCTCAACCCCTGAAGATAGGCCTTCCCAGGAACGACTACCCCTCCTTCGCCCTGGATCGGTTCGACCAGGATAGCCACGGTTCTCTCATCGATCGCCTCTTCCATGGCCCAAAGGTCGTCATAAGGAACCTGACGAAACCCGGACGGCAAAGGATCAAAACCGGCACGCACCTTTTCCTGCCCTGTGGCAGCCAATGTTGCTAGGGTCCGACCGTGAAAAGAGTTGTGGGTCGAAAGGATCTCGTACTTTCCTCCCAACCATTCCACCCCGTAGCGCCGTGCGAGCTTAATGGCTGCCTCATTGGCCTCAGCCCCACTGTTACAAAAAAAAACGCGCGCCGCAAAGGAATGGCGACAGAGCTCTCGAGCCAGCTCTGATTGCGGGGCGATGTGATAGAGATTGGAAACATGAGTGAGCTTCCGTGTCTGGTGTTGGATGGCCCGGACCACAGCAGGGTGGCCGTGGCCTAAGCTGTTGACTGCTATGCCCGAGACAAAGTCGAGATACTCCTTGCCATCGGCATCCCAGACTCGCACCCCCTTGCCCCTCACCAGGGCTATGGGAAAGCGTGCGTAGGTGTTGGCCACGTACTTGTGGGTGAGCCTAAGGATCTGCCAATTCTTCATAAATTACTTCCGCACCACCTCTGTCCCGACCCCCTCCTTGGTGAAGATCTCCAGGAGAACGGCATGCTTGGCCCTGCCGTCAATGATGTGGGTTTTCCCTACACCCCCCTTGAGCGCCTCCATGCAGCACTCCACCTTTGGGATCATCCCCTCACCCACTACTCCATCTTGGATGAGCTTGCGGGCCTGGTTAATCTTGAGCGTGCCTAAAAGCTCTCCCTTTTTGTCCCTGACCCCCTCCACATCGGTCAGGAGAATGAGCTTTTCCGCCCCCAGGGCTTCGGCGATCTGCCCTGCCACAATATCCGCATTGATATTATAGGTCTCCCCTTGCTCCCCCACGCCGACAGGGGCAATGACAGGGATAAATTTATTCTCGTCCAAGGAATGGATCACCAATGGGTTAATCCCAATAATCTCTCCCACCATACCGATATCGATGATTTCAGGCAACTCTCCATTGGAAGCGACCGTTACGCTCATCTTGCGCGCCAGGATCAGCCCCCCGTCCTTGCCGCTCAACCCCACCGCCATTCCCCCGTGTCGATTAATGAGTCCGACAATCTCTTTATTGACTTTACCCACCAGGACCATCTCAATAATGTCGATGGTCTCTGGGTCCGTTACCCTCATACCCCGCACGTAACGGCTAGCGATCCCCATCTTTTTTAAGGTCTGATCGATCTGGGGACCACCACCGTGAACTACCACGGGATTAATCCCTACGTATTTAAGGAGCACCACATCCTGGGCGAAGCTGGTCTTGAGTTCCTCGTCCGCCATGGCGCTTCCACCGAACTTCACGACAAAGGTCTTGCCATAAAAGCGCTGAATATAGGGAAGCGCCTCCATCAACACTTCGGCCTTGCCAATAAAGCTTTCCATGGATCTACCCTACACTACAAGATATACCGCGACAGATCCTCATCCTCTAAGATCGGGTTTAAGCAAGAACGCACATAGTGGGCATCGATGATGAACTCTTTTCCCTGCATCTCCGGGGCACCAAAAGAGATCTCGTCTAATAATTTTTCCATGATCGTGTGGAGCCGCCGCGCTCCGATATTTTCCGCCCTCTCGTTGACCTGGGCCGCAATCTGGGAAATTTCAACAATAGCGTCCTCGCGAAAAGAGAGGTGGACCCCCTCGGTTTCAAGCAGGGCCGTATACTGCTTGATCAACGCGTTTTTTGGCTCCGTGAGGATTCGGACAAAGTCATCCTTCCCCAACGAGCTCAGCTCAACACGAATCGGAAAGCGACCCTGAAATTCCGGGATCAAATCCGAGGGCTTCGTGCTATGAAAGGCCCCCGAGGCGATAAAGAGGATGTGATCGGTCTTGACCATCCCGTACTTTGTATTAACCGTCGAGCCCTCTACCAGGGGAAGCAGGTCTCGCTGAACCCCCTCTCTTGAGACATCGGGGCCATGGCTTGACTCGCGGCCTGCGATCTTGTCGATCTCATCAAGGAAGACAATACCCGATTGCTCCACCCTGCGGGTAGCCTCAGAAATCACTTTATCCATATCGATCAGTTTACCGGCCTCTTCCTGGGCCAGGATCTCCATGGCCTCCGGGATCTTCACGGTTTTTCTCTTCGTCCGCTTCGGGATAAGGTTGGAAAACATCTCTCTAAGGTTAAACTCCATGCCCTCCATTCCCTGCGGGGTCAGGACCTCAATCATGGGCATGACCGTCTGCGTCATCTCGATATCCACGAAGCGATCGTCGAGCTTCCCCTCCCGCAACATCTTTTTGAGTTTTTCCCTCGTGCCTTGAATCCTCGCGGCCTCTCCTGCATCGGTCTCCGGCTTACTCGCCTGAACAGGGGGCAGCAAGAGATCCAGGATTCTTTCCTCGGCTACCTCTTTGGCCTTGATCTCTACTTTTTGCCGCTCTTCCTCTTTAACCGTATTCACTGCAAGGTCCGCTAGATCTCGGA
The DNA here is from genome assembly GCA_027297485.1 of Deltaproteobacteria bacterium. Next base: position 4,750 of record JAPUHZ010000282.1, on the reverse strand, counting down.
CGATGGACTCCACATCCCGCCCCACGTATCCCACTTCGGTAAACTTGGATGCCTCCACCTTAATGAAAGGGGCTTGGGCCAGCTTGGCGAGCCTGCGGGAGATCTCGGTCTTACCCACACCCGTTGGCCCTATCATGATGATGTTCTTCGGGGCGATCTCGTCGCGGAGATCCTCCGGGACCAGTTGTCGTCGCCACCGGTTGCGCAGCGCAATCGCCACGGCGCGCTTCGCATCCCTCTGCCCCACGATATATCGATCCAGTTCCGACACGACCTCCCGCGGTGTCATCACGGGAGCCGGGAAAGAAGCGGATGCCGTTTCCATCAGCTCTTGTCTTCGGGGATCTTTCATAGCACTAGGGTAACTCCAATATTTTCTCCAAAGAATAAGATCTCTCTGCCGGGCCAAGAAACGAGCATAACGAGGCGCGAGCCCCGAGGCGACTGAGGCGTACTTGAGGCAGTACGCCGCAGGGAGACTGAGGGGCGATAAACGAAGTTAGGCGAAGTTAATTGGCCCGGCACTAGGGTAACTCCTCCATGGTCAATTGATCGTTGGTATAAACACATATCACTGCGGCAGTCCGCATCGCCTCTTCGGCTATCGCGACCGCATCCATCTGGGTGTGCTTCATCAGGACTCGGGCTGCAGCCAGGGCAAAGTTACCCCCAGAGCCGATTGCAATGGCGCCGTCATCGGGCTCCACCACATCCCCGCTTCCCGAGATGACCAGGGAATCCTTCGTGTCCGCAACGATCAATAATGCATCCAACCTTCTCAGGATCCGATCCGTGCGCCAATCCTTGGCCAGCTCCACCGCTGAGCGCTTGAGATTGCCGCTAAACTGCTCCAGCTTGGCCTCGAACTTTTCAAAGAGGGTAAAGGCATCTGCCGTGGCCCCGGCAAATCCCGCAATGACCCGGTCATGATAGAGCTTGCGTACCTTACGGGCGGTGTGCTTCATCACGGTTTGCCCAAGGGTTACCTGTCCGTCCCCCACCACCACGACCTTTCCTCCATGACGGACCGCCAATATGGTCGTTCCTTGAAACATCTTATAGCCAACAGGCAATAGGCAAAAGTTTCTCTTGCTATTGCCTAATGCCTCGTGGCTATTGCCATCTTCTATGCCCGCGGATGGGCTCGATCATAAACCGCTGTAAGCTGATCCAGGTTCACATGGGTGTATCGCTGAGTGGATGAGAGACTAACATGACCCAGCATTTCCTGGATCACCCGAAGGTCAGCACCGCTATTCAAGAGATGCGTGGCAAAGGTGTGACGCAACCCGTGCGGCCCCATTCGGACCGGGATCCCCGTAGCGCGTAAGTGCTTCTCCACAACCCGAGCCACACTTCTGGTCGTAATCCTGTCGCCTCTGCGGTTTAAAAAAACCGCTGCTTCCCCCTTCGCTGCCCGTCCCCACTTCTTCCCCTGTTCCATGCTGTAGTCCCGAAGCGCCTGAAGTGCCGTCTCCCCAATAGGGATAATCCGTTCCTTTGAGCCTTTCCCAATAACCCTGATGATGCCTAGCTGAAAGTCAATGTCACCCCAGTTAAGACCGACCAATTCACTTACACGAACTCCCGTGGAATAGAGGCCCTCCAGGATGGCGCGATCTCGAATCTCCAAAGCCCCGATCCCTTGAACACCACCCAGCAAGAGGAACACATCGTCGACCGAGAGAAAGGCCGGGAGCGGTTTTTCCTGCTTCGGGCTTGCCAGGCCCAAGAGGGGATTACGATTAATGTGCCCCTCTTTTACGAGATAGAGAAAAAATCCCTTCAGGGCGGCAAGTTTTCTGCCGACAGAGCTCTTTTTACAGACCCTAGCCAAGGCCCCAAGATAGGTCCGTACCACATGCAGATTTATTTCCTCGAGGGTAATTTTTTCCCCCCCATCCTTAGCGAATCCTTCCGCAAGTAGAAATTGTCGAAATTGTCTAAGATCGCTTAAGTAATTCCTCAACGTATGAGGAGAGAGATTACGCTCGACACACAGATAGACCCCGTATTGCTCGATTAGATTCTCCACGAGCCCCCAGCACCTAGAAAACTCTCCAGAACATAACACGTCTCTATTGAAAACAAAATCGCTTTTGCCGACCCGGTGATTAGGCATCGGCCTGCCTTCGTCCCAAGCAAAGGCCGAGGGAAGCTAACCTCGACTGATCTCAGCCGAAAATCCAGCAGAAGAGGTGGTCGCGGGTTGTTGGAGACAATGGCCATCAGCGCTCGGCCTTCAGCGAAGGTGCTCCAGCCGGAGGCCGATCCGCCCCAAGTGGAGATCGTTGACGGCTGAATGTTTGATATGACGGTCAGGGTTTTTGAAGTGTTGGATGCTTACGAAGGAAAAATACCAGCAACCTCTTAGGACGTGGTAGGTTCACTATGAGGAAGGGCAAGGCTACTGCGCCAAACCTCGCATGACGAGGGTGCCACCCGCTGCGTCAGAAAGACGCACCTCGACTTCCTTGACAAGCAAGAAATTAGGGTCAGGTTGAGGTGCCCCTTGAGGTTACGTGATAGACCGCCCCGTGTTTATCATAAAGTGAAAATGATGTCAAGAAAATAGACCTTGAGGTAGCCCCGATTTGACGGACACCTCAAAAGGGGACACGATCCCCGGAGGAGGTGTTCGATGGACAATCGCAAGCGTATTCACCCGTCGCTCGATTACAGGACTCCGATGCAATATGAGTCGATGAACCGTGTGACTTAACTAACTGTCCGTGAAATCCAGGGCATCTCAGGATAACCTTTTCTCACCAATCTCATTTTGTTATCCTCCCAATACGAATCTCAGCGATAGAGACAATCCCTATGCCGATGCGGACAGTGATCACATCGTTGCTGATTGAGATTGGCAAGAAAGTCCTGACACTAGCGCCCAATCTGGGGCCTGAAGGCGGCCTGACCTCTCCGCGATTCACATTGTAGGCTATATCAAAGGGCTGAGCCTCTAATGATACTGATCCAACTAGCGTGCCGATAGCAGGCACGCTCACTCCAGGGGTGATGACAATGTCGACCTCTGGAATGCCTCTTCTTAGTATCTCATTCGCACGAGCTCGAACTCTCGCATCATCAGCATCGGCTGGAGCGGTACAATTATTGGCCAGGGCTTCGGCAATAGTCTCGATCTGTGCCCTTCGGCGAGCAATTATTTCAACAAGACTAAGAAGTCCCATCGGGTCAACCAAAGTCAACGGGTTGTTGTTCACATATGTGTACTGCTCATTTCCATTAAAAACTGGATCTTCCGATAAAAATCGACCCAATTTTGCATCATAGTAGCGGGCCCGGTAGAAATACATCCCAGTCTCTGGATCAAACTCTCTAGCAGTAAACGTGTAAGGTTGTACGAAGCTCGGATCTACCTGCGACTCAATCTTACCGAAGGATGAATAGGTATAGCTCTGGAGCACCGCACCGGCTGAGTCGGAGATCTCTGTGACACTGCCCAAAGCATCGGCGTGATAGAAGAAGCTCACCCCACCCTGCTCCATAATGAGTGGCTCGTCGATGCCGGGTCCGTGGGTGTAGCGGGCAGTGATGTTGTTGGAGCCATCGAGTTCGAGCAGGATATCTTCCTGGTCGTAGATATACTGAGTGACGGTTGTTACGGCAGTCTCGGTTATCTCTTTCTCAATCCTCCGCCCCAACCCGTCGTACTTATAATTAACGGTTTTATCTAAAGAGGCGACTCTTATTAGTTTGTTCTCTGCGTCGTATTCGAAGACGGTGGATTCGAGAGTTGATTTATCTGTCTTTTGGATGAGGTTACCGTTGTTGTCGTACGAAAAATTAAAGGCAGCGGCGTCTTCAAGCTGGTTTGCGTCGTTGAAAGTGGAGAGGCCGTTCTGATTGGAGTCTACGCGGTTACCAACCTCGTCATAAGTGAACGACTCAACCGGGTTGCTCGGTAGTGGGTTGACGGCTTCGACTAATCGGTTCAGGGTGTCGTAAGTGTAATTGGCTGTACCGTTATTGTCTGTCTTGGTCTCCCTATTTCCAACCTTATCGTACGTGTAGTTAAAAGAATTAATCGTGGTAGCACCGAGCTGGTGGACTAGGGATAAAAGCTGACTGGCGGCATCGTAGGTGTAATTCGTCACCACTCCATTGTCATGTGTCATCGAAGTTCGCCGGCCAAAGGCATCGTAATCAAAAGTCGTTGTCTGGCCGATGTTGTTCGTGATGGAGGTCAAGCGATTCAAGGCATCATAAGTGTAATTCGTAAGCCCTGTCGGGTCAATCATGGAGACCCTATTCCCATTCAAGTCATAGATATAAATCGGATCGAAATCGGTTTCTTCATTGGCTTTCTCGGACGCAAGAGCAAGATAGCGGTTCTCTTCGATTGCGGATTTCGGATTTGGGATTGCGGAATTATAGGTGAAGATTCGGCGTTGGGGGCGATCTAGCCGTGGCATTTCCGCCTGAAGCTTAGCGATTAGCTCTTTGAGGTCTGGGATCTGACGAGCAGAAGGCAAGATGCGAGAGGACTTCGCCGAGCTCAGTCGAGCCGCAACAGGCAATAGTGAGGCAAGACGAATTGGTTCGTCGACCGTGAATCCTGAATCAGTCTCCGCTTTCATAATTGGAGCCTCTATGTCAGGCAATAGCAACCCCATAAATGTCTGTTGCTGCAAAAAGACGGTTCCGTCCTGTCCGTTTGGAGCACCGTTGCCAACCCCGCCAGGAGCAGCCACCTGAGTATTGAGGTCAAAGGCCGTAGCGTCCTGGT
>JAPUHZ010000281.1 GCA_027297485.1 Deltaproteobacteria bacterium | reverse complement strand
AGGCAGGGCTGGACGTTGCCTTGAGCTGGGAGATGACGAGGTTTTTACATTAACTGGCTGTAGGAGGGGCAAAAGTAATCTCTTTTTCCGGGGGCCTCGATCCGTTGGCGTGGCTCTGCCATTTTGCCTAGCTTATCTTCTCCAACACTGCCTGATACTCAGCCCTCTCTGCTGATAGCTTCTGCATGAACTCAGCCTCGATAATTAGGTCCAATCGTAATTAGGAAAAATTGCCAAGCTATACTTACTCAGAATTGTACAGACCAGTTATTCTGTCTGACGCTTAGGCTGAATGGCCAGCGACAGCCGGTCCGCTCAAGCCTCCTGTGAGAACCAGCCTATTGGGGACCCACTGCTTCACCTTCATCATCGCTGACGGCAGGTTGTGTAACGAAGACGCGTGCACGATCTATCCAGTCGATCACCTTTTCAGGCAAGGAATTCGACGGATGCACGTGCACATAGCCCCAGCTCGACTCACCACCCTTCCAATACGTGAAGTCCGGATCCGTAACACTCCCCTTTCCCACTCGAAGCTCGAGTAGAATGTACTTCTTTCGAAATCGCAGCTTGGCAAAAATGCTATCCTTTTTGAATCGGAAGGACTTCGAGGTCGTGTAGCTGGTTGCCCCGTCCTTCTCGAGCGGTGCGCGAAACTTCCGAAAAAGCTCCTGAAGGTGGGGATGCTTTTTAAGCAATTCACTCTCTGTTACGGGCAGGGGCACACGCCCCTCGACTTCGGTGTTGTCAACTTCGAGTTTGGGAACAAGCACCAGTTTCTCTACGGTATCTCGGGCGATGAGATACGTGAAAACTTTGACATCGTTAGCGAGAACGTAGATGGCATTCCCGATGCGCTCCTCGATATCGGCGACCACACAGATCAAAAGAATGGAAGGCTCAATCTCTTGGATCTCTGGCTTACTTTGACGAATGATTCTCTCGAGAATGGCCATCCGGTTTTCGTCCCTGGAAAACCAACTAAGATAGTCCATCAGTTGGATAAGGGCGTCTCTTCCGAAGGCCCCTGGGCCCTTGTATTCGATGAAAACCGGCCGGTTGTTAACGGAGTCGTAGGCCAAGGTGTCAATGCGGCCGGTACCAATAACGACCTCAGACCCGATGAACTCCAAGCCTTCGTCGAGTAGGGCCAGATTGCGTTCGAAGGCGTCCTGGATGTCCTTCTCTTTCGCCTCCACGTCGGCAGGTGACAGAATAGTTATCTCCATAGGTGAGGCCCCCCGTTTGCTACGATCTAACTATTACGTGAGTTGTGAATAGCCCGCAAGGAACCTGCGCCCTGTCGCAACATCCTCTCGGGTTCCGCCGTGGGGAAATACACGCAGTGTTCGTTCCTTATCCCGGATTTGCCTGCCTTGTTGCGGCGTTGATAGCCAACGGGCCTTGCAAGCTATCCGGCTACCAGCCTGCACGATACCACCTGGGTCACCCTTGCCCCAAATTGAACAGTAGGGCTATTCAGTCCAATATCGCCTTCATCCTGGGAGATCAAGCTCCAATCCACTGTTCGTGCCGAGGTGTTGACACCACTCCACCTCCAGCAATAAATAGACCTCATGATCCGTGTCTACGACACACCGGCCCTCATAAAAAGAGTCTGGATATTCAATCAGTAAGAAACAGGCCATAGAGAGATCTCTACGGAAATATGCGCGAAAAGTTAAAGGCTCCTAACTCTTTTTCAATGGAGAATGGCAAGTATCAGGCCCGAGATTACATGAATGGCGCATATAACGGAAATACCGGAACTACGTCCCCTGTACAGGGGCGCGTATGAATCCATCTCACCTCAGGCGGGTAAAAAAGGAAAGAAGAAAAAACCAAGGGAGGGGTGTGCCTCTTGACCGGGGCCTTCTAATGGGTGACCCCTTATTCAGGATACGAGAAAGGATTTAGCAAGAAGCGTAACCGCCGCCACGAAAGCCGTAATTACAGAAATCCAAAAGAGAACGCTGGACCGAAAGGAGCTAAGGCTGTCGCGAATTCGCCTTTGGACTTCCGCAGTATCTAGTACTCCGTGACTCATCCAAGTTGCGGTTAGCGAAACATTGAGATTCATGGCGAGCTTTTCTAGTTCAACTGGATCCGTTGGCAGCGGATAAATTTGATATTTTAGCGATTGTCTGACGAATTTCCAAAGCATAAACCACGTAGGGTTGGCCTAAGGGCAACTGGGCCTGTCTCCTACTCTACCCTTTGACGGATCGCGTTGGATGTGGCACTCACAGCCATGGTTCACTCCAGATCAATGACTCCCGAACCCTTTTACCTTCCTATGCTACCTTCCACTTCCCAGCCTCTACCTCCCGACGGATATCCTCAAGCGATATCCACTGGTTGTTCTGGCGCCAGGCAATGTGATCGTATATGCGCCCGCCGTGGTTGCGGCGGTGAGGTTGGAGTCGGCGGCTTGTTACCGTAAAAGCGTGGTTCAGACTGCGAACCGAGGCAATTACGGAACGACCTTTCACATCAACGTTACCCAGCTCTAGCTTCATCAGGATAGCTTCCTCATCCGGGCGGCCGAGTTTGGCGACTTGAATCTCAACCTCGGCTGTCACGTCCCTACACTCGAAGCGACGGGACGCTAACTTACCGGGTCCCATCTCCAGCGTCTCAAGGAGCCTGATCTTACTGTCTGACTTGGTTTCCGGAGGTATGCGCAAAATCGGCGCACCAACTAAGGTAAAAGGTTTAAGAAATACGCCCAACATTTCACCACGTTTGAGTATAGGGACGAAATCCTGCCTCTTCCACTCCTCCTCACGGGACACTATCCTCCCCAGAAACTCTCGGAGGATTCTTGGTTCGGTTGTTAATGCCTCCCATAGCCATTCCAACTGCCGGTCCGTCAGGCTTGTCCCCGGCTGAGAGACGGCTTGCCGAACTGTCTCGGACCAATCCTTAAAAGTGACTTGTTTTTTCCCTTTCGTTAACCTCTCTAGCTGAACCCCGCCAATGAGCAGTAATTCCGCAAGGTATTTACCGTAGGGGTTGGGATTGCTTGGATTACCGAACATACTCATTGTGTGTTTGCTTTCTTCTATGCCACATCCAGATTCCTGGTACGGTTTGTCGGAGGATGCCTCGCGGTAAATTAGCGTAAACGGGTATATGCCATGACATCCAATGGAATATCTATTCACCTAGGCCTCTTATTAAAGCGTTCCGTGGATCGCTGTAGTATACGTTGTCTTCGCTTCATCTTGCTTTCTCAGTTACGCTTCCGTCCTGGATCGTCCTAGGTTATAGTTCCAACGTCTTAATCACTGCCCGATCAACGTCGCCGTAGAAGACGATGTCAAGCTTCTCGACTATTTCCTCGGAGAGGCCAGCAAATTGAGCCTTGTTTGCCAAAGGCAGCAGAACACGAAGGGCCCCGTTGTCCAAAACGAGCTGGAGAGGCTCCGTGATGGACGCAAGCCCTTTGATATTTCCCTGGATCGTTAGATCGCCAAGGATGACAGTACCTGCCTGGACACGGCGGTTCTGGATGATTGAGATCATCGCAGTAAAGACGGCCACCCCACATGGGCACTCAATCCGGCTTCCACTGAGGTCGACTGCCTCGGCGTGGAGGTCTTTCTGGGCAAGAACTGGCACAAGCCCTAGTCTGTCCTTCACATTCTGAAGGTAGCTGAACGCACGGTTTAGTGACTCTTTGAACCCCTTCTCAAGCCCGGCCGGTGTTCGGATCTTACCGGTTCCTGCCGTCAACGTCACCTCGATACGGAAAAGACCAACTCGTGCCTCATGGTCAACAGCAGCTGTGTAAACGGTCCCCGGCGGAAGGGGATCTTGCGAGATGACGCCACTACCTCCTTGCTCAGGGACTCCGACAGAACGCTCTGTACCTTTCTCGATATCAAAATAGGAGAAGCTAGTCTTATAGAATTCAAAGGAACCACGTTTCTTGAGTTGTTCCTTTACTCGTCGCCTTCCTTCCATAGCGAGCTCTAAGTATTCTGCAAGCTCCTCCTTAGTACACTCTCCATTCGGGTGAAGAATCTTTAGTAATCCGCTGACCGTCTTCTTTACCGCCGTAGCATCACGCCCTTCCACATGTGAGCCAAAGCGGAAAGCCCGCTCCGTCTCGTTGAATCGGTTCTGCTTTCGAAGAGCACGGAAGGCTTCAGCCAGATAGTCGGTCACAAAGCCGTAATTACTAGTTAACAGGTCTTTTGAGTTTTTCGGTATTTCCCAGCCCGGCAAGTAGAAGTGAAGCCGATCGAGGACCGCGAGATCGAATTCTTTAGGGAGTGGCTGGAAGAGATCAGTACCAGTATTGCGGACTAGAGTCTCAACTGGTTGATTTAGGTTTCCAACAAAAACCAAGGAAGCATCTGCGTGCACTTGAGCTAGCCCCCGGCTGAAGCGTCCATTGGCCATGTAGTCCTTCATGATCTGGATTGCGTCAGACTCCTGGACCTTGAGGCCCCCAACCTCGTCGAAGGCGACAACGTCCCAATGGCCAACGAGTCCTACTTGCCGACGGGCGTTGTTGTAGAAAAGGTTTGCCGTGCTGGCCCTTCCACCTGAGATCAGAATGCAATAGGGAGACATCTCACTGAAGGCATAGGACTTGCCCGTTCCGCGAGGACCGAGCTCTATAAAGTTATAGTTCTTTTCGACGAATGGAACAAAACGGGTGAGAAGAAGTAGCTTAAGCCTTTTCTCCATCTTAGCCGGCTCAAGTCCTACACTCCGCAGTAGAAGATCAATCCATTCGTCTCGGGAAAATTCACGCCGACCCTCCACGTACTCGTCAAGATCGAATCGAGCAAGTTGGATAGGCCGAAGATCGGCGATGTGGAAGGGGCTCCCTTTCGTACCCTCATCTAGAGGTTTGAACTCGACATCTACTATCGCCCAGATCCCACCTTCCAGGAGGCGATCATATCGCCGGTAGTAATCGTCGGGAATATGTATCCGGGCAAAGTTGAAGTTGTCCATTGCAGCCCAGTACTTGGTCTCGCTCGCGAGGAAACGGACCTCGACTCGATCGATGAACCGATGCTTTCCCTTCTGCTCAACCATGGATTGAGCCTTATTGGACTCATCATGGCGGAAGTAGTTGGTGCGAAGAGTTTCCTTAACCGCGTCAATGCCGATCCGGATCTCATCCTCATTGTCTGAGGCGCAGTATTTTCCGAGAAGATACTCTAGGACGTAGGACGGAACGTTTTCCCCTCCCTTTATCTGATGAAGCAGATCTTTGCGCACCACCTTCCCCCCAAAGGCTTGGTTGATTTTTTGATCTAAGGGGTCATCTGTCATGTCTATCACCTCAGTCTAGTAGAGCATTTTTGAGTTTGTGCCTAACCCAGATTTGATTTGTTCGGGGATCAGTGGCGCGGATTTCGATTGAAGGGCCACTGAAGTCCTGTTCAATCAAGATTGGGATCTCTGCTTCCATGCTGGGTTTTAGAATTACCTCGTGGGTCGACTCGTCCCGGGCTTCGCAGTCTGCTGCTCCCCCTACCACCTTCGCCTTGGTAGACGAGCCGTCGTACGCTTCAATCCTCACGCGAACGGGCTCAGAAAAAAGCGAGTTGAAGTGCACCTTTAGCCCGATGACCCTGCTAGTAAAACGGTCACTACGATACCGTATCGAAATCTCCTGCTTACCCTGACTTAGGATCGGTGTTCTAACGCGGAGCATGACAGCAGGAACCACGGCTTCCTGCAAGCTCAGTCCCTCATGAAAGTAACCCTCACCAGCTCCGAATACCTTGAACCCCACAGGGAAACAGATCTCCTCAGCGTCCCCCTGGATTCCCACAAGATTCGCAGGGAAAATCACTGTTCCTGGCGCGGCGGCAAGCCCGCGTCCGAGGCGGCACCGTCGCTTGGATTTTAACCAGTTGCCAGGCGGTTCCCTTACAACGTCTCCGGGCGGTACCTCAGGCAAAAGGACGTGGCCGTGGTCCGCAGCAAATAGAAGATGCTGGTATCCTAGTGCTGCCAATCGAACAGCAGCTGTCTTCATTTCACCGAGCATCTCACTCATGAACTTCCTAGCAAGATAGAGGCTCAAGTTCTCTCCCAGGGCATCGATGTCTTGCGTTCGTACGACAAGAAGGTCAACGTTTTTGAACTTTCCCTCAAGCCTTTTAACGGGCGTCGAGAGAAGATCTCCTAGAGTGACATCAGCGAACCGGTCGCCGTAGCGTTCTTTAAGGAGTTTCATCCGATCATCCGAGTTCTTGAGAAGCCGGGTCCCTATGGCTGGAACGAGATCCCCTCCCGACTCGACAAGCGAGAGTGCACCATCTGCACCTGGCATGAGAGCAGCCATTCCACAAGGAGTTGTTGTCGGCAGAACCGCTGCTGCAGCCGTTGTTTCCACCTCGCCCAGCTCTGTGAGGGCCTCTCCCAGATCACGCCCCATCTCAAACCGAAGGGCATCGCCGAGAAAAAACGCTACCCTCTCACGCCTCTCAAGGGCAGGAGCAATGAACCGGTCAAAGACTTGGGTATGTCTCAGTATCCCGTCCGGTGGCCAACCGTCTTTCTGAACCAGGGATAGAAATCGATCCTGAATTTTGATGACGACAGTCCGATATCGGGTGCGACACTCCTCAATAAGCGGCAGAATTTCCTCATCCTCGGCACATCCTGCTGCGCTCTGCTCATACAGACGCTGCCGTCGGTCGATCTCTGCCCAGCCTGCAGGGCGAGTATATGCCTGCACCATGGATCGTACACTCGATGCTTCCGCGCTCCAGCCTGCTTCAATACTAACTACCGTCTCCAGGAAATCCACACATCGTTCTGCGACAGTCCACAGGAGGACGCGCTTAGGCTGACGACGCCAGACGGATCGTCGGCGATCCTTCAGAATTGATCGGGCCGTCGACATGTCCCTTTCCTTCACCCGCTCACAAAGTCGAACCAGATATTGGCGCTCCTCAAAGGCAAATGTATCCAAGCTACCAAGATTATCGATGCTCTCGATGACTTCCTGGAGCCTCAGTTTTGTCTCTACATGATCTGCAAGAGAGACATAGCCGTCTCGAAGATCATCGCTAGTCCTCATGCGGTCACAGGCAGCTAGTATTCGTTCCCTGTATGCAGCCTCGGCACGGGGAATTGCACTCAAGCTGTCTGGCAGAGGCGTGGGGGTATCGAATGCAAACTCGCTCAAGAGAACGTATGTTTCGAGATTATCAAGGATGCTCTGCCACGAACGAAGTCGTGCAGGTGCTCTGAAACCAAAACCATCTTCCAGGAGACGGAGCAGCTCTTTCTGGCACCCAGGTATTTGCTCGATTTTTGCAGCATGCTCTTTCCGGCAGAGGACTTGCGCGAGGACCTCAACTGCTGACTCGGTCCCCAGAGCTTCTTGAACCATGGGCCAGTGCTGCCCCGATACCAGACTCTCTATGAGAGCAAGTGTCGGCTTCCCCTCGGCAAAAAGCCTGTCAATTTCGGAAGCCTGATCAGGAAGAGCTTGTCGCGAAAGAGATTGAAGCCGTTCTGCATCCTTGTCACCAAAGGCAACACCAGCAAGCGCAAAGACCTCGAACGGATCCCGCTGTTTCATCTCAGGTGTCGTTCCCCGGATGCGCGGGATATAGATCAACATATTGGCACGGGCCTCTGCATGAGCGGTCGACTCGTTCATTTTTCGATAGATGGACTCAGCCTCTCGCCGAGCCCGTAGGATGGAATCAGTCGCTAGGACAAGCCTACAAGAGGGAGATTGGAAAGACGAAACGAACACGCTGAATGTTTGTTCACCGTCGTACCAGACGACGATTCTGCGCTCGTCTAGGAGGTCGAGCAGACGCTTGGTAAGATATGAGGAAACGCTCAACGATTAAATTCCTCTGCTCGTCATTCCGTTCCATCTAAGATTGTTCTAAGCACTCCGGCAGCCTTCCCCTTAGCAAGACGCTGGGCTTTAGTCTTGTCAGACTTCTTCTTCCTCTTACGCTCGGAAGCCGGACCCTCCACCTCACATAGGCTCTCAAGACCGTGGGCAATGGCGCTCGATCGGTCACGCCGGCATACCTCGCGTACACGCTCTGGCCAAATGTTCATAGCCATGTGGGCCCAGTCATACTCGCCCTTCTGAAGACTCTCCCAACAGGATTTTGTATCCTTTGCCCAGGAGCTGAGGAGGAAAAGATTATGGAGCGGAGCCGCGTTGATGATCACGCCGTCGTTCAGGTCAGGCTTGTAAGGTAAACCGGCGACGCGGAGCAACTCCTCCCGCAAATCGCGCAGCTCACCGAGAAACGTCCGGTCTTCGTTCAATCGATCACGTAGCCGCGCAGCCACGCTTCCGGACGCAGAACTGATGTCCTCGTCGATGCGAGCCAAGTCGCGCTCCACGTCGGCGATCTTAGGCTCGATGTACTTGTTAACAGCGGCGTAGAGCGTCTGATCAGTCAAGCGGTGGTAGTAGAGCCAGATTGTGTAGGAGCCAGAGGCAGTTGAGAGCGGCCAGTAAATAGGTGCCTTGCGCCGGCTCTTGGAATAGCGCTTGAGGTGGTCCTGGAAGAAGCCCGAGGGCTTTCGGAAGTAATCGCGCAAGTCGGAAACGCCGAGGATGTCGCAGGCTTCCTGTTCGATCTCGTGCGCCTTGTCTTTCCAGATTAGGTCCAACACTTCGCGAACACGGCGGATGATGTCGTTACGGTAAGACTGACTGCCGTTCCATCGGAGGTCGTCCCCCAGCATACCGTCCCAGGAAATGCGAAGCGGGTACTCGTCGTCGGCTATAGTCGGTTTCTTGACCGAGACTTCTGGCGGGAGCGTGTTAGCGTCCGACCGGGCGCGGTACCATTCCTCGCTGACGATGCAGCCGGACTTTGCGGGCAGGCTATTCGGACCGACTAGCATTCCCGGTGGGCAGACGGGCAACGCGTCGAACGGGTCGGGTAACTCCGGCGCGAGGGACGAATCCAGTGAGATGCGGACATCCCAGCGCCCGAAAATAAGTCCAATTGCAAATGAAATAAGATCAACGGTCACATCATAACTCCTAATTATTGACTCTGGCAGTTCTACTGCTAAAGTATTGGCAACAATACGAGGCTCGGTCTCGAAAACCCGTGAAACTATTTCCAGCAACCTGTCACTGTAGTACCCGCATTTTGTCAACCACCTAGATCCCGCCAGTTCTTTTGCAAGTTCATCAATAGCTTGTTCAATCCCCGGGCCGAAAGTATTGCGTAATCTCTCAAGACATATACTGCCGTTGGAGAATCGCGCAGGGGGAATTCCCATCTCTGCGTCCAGTTCATCAATACATTCCTCCTTCAAACAAAAGGCCTCAACGGCATGTCTCTCAATGACATCAGCGCTTTCATTTACCGTGACAGCTATATCCAACCACTGTTTTCGCAGCATGTTCACATTCTCAGCGAGAGAAACTTGAAAGTTAGAAATTGACAACGCCGTGAAGATGCGCGAGCCTTCATTTTTTCGATCCTGATCTCTAAGAAGTTCGAAGCAATGCTTGGCGTGGTTTGCCACAATTCCCGAACTGTCGCTAGACAAACGAGGAAAGGGTATAGCTTCCAGAATCCCATTTCGGTAGTGCCGGGCTGCCGTACCTGATTTTGATGTATCGCCAGAACCAACGCACATCTCAACAAGGAACTGGATTGGATGACTCATCCACATTCCAAGTGCGGTCCAGCGGTCATATTCATCTGACAATAATATACCAAGACCTACCGTGCTAAGAATCGCACCAGCTGGCAGGACGCGAACCGAGAGGTTGCTCGTTGTCCTCTCACTGTATGTGAGACCGGGGATCCCGTATGATGATAAATTCCGAAGAATGGCACCTGTCGCGGCACTGACGCCTTCCTTGCCATCGTTCCAATCAATCAGTAACCAGAGGTCAGAGTAGTACGGCGCATATTCTCCACCTTTTGCAAAAGATGCCCATCTTTTTGACAAGCCTATTTCGGGAGGTCCGACTTCCCAGAATAGTCGGACATATCGGTCATTGTCGCCAGTAGTCATTCCCTCTGCCACTCGGCCCCAGGTAGCTCCGAAGGAACGATAATCTTTGAAAAGATTTCTCCAGGGCTTTGACACCCAGTACGGCATACGATGTGCGGGAATATGCTCGAATTCCTTCAGGCTGACTATTGATAAACACTTTGCTATCTTCGCATGATTCGTATGCTCTATCGCTTCAAATAATTTCAAGTCTTTACTTTCTTCTGACAGAAAATTAAAGAAAAAAGCATCTTGCCCAAAAACAGAAGGATTGCATTCAATTACATAGATAGCAGCCTCCACAAGAGCCGCATCGAGAACTCCATATCCGAGATCCACAAACAGACGCAATTTACTATGGTGCAGGAATACCTCTTCGCGCCATCTTTCGAGGTATGCTGTAAACAAGCCAATTCGGTTGGTAATTGCACCTAACCGCCCATCGCAGATATCGGTGCCTCTCTTTACAAAGCAAGAGTAGACATCGCTTTTCGCTAAGGGGAAGCGCTCCTTGATGTAGCTTTGGGAGCTTCGCGACGCCTCCCCGAACGGCGGATTCATGAGCACAACGTCGTAACGCTTTCTGCAGAGGTCAATAAAGGCGAAGCCCTGGGCGGCATCGTCCGCGAACAGTCGCCGACGGACGGAGCGGCCGTTTTCAGCGCGCTCGGCGTACTGCTTCAGCGCAGCTAGGATGCGATCCTCGGCCTGCTCCCAGAACTCCTCGTCCTTGATTCCTTTCAGGTCAAATCGAAACTCTTGCTGCTTGGGATGCGGGGCCCCGAACCCTGATAAGAAAAGCTGCTCGGGTTTCGGGCCTTTCAACCACTGCTGTTTGGCTTCGGTGACAGCGTCGCGGATCTCTTCTTCGATCTTGAGAAGCGTCCCCGCCTCGCCGGCGAGCTTCATCTTTTCAAATATAATCTCCACCAGTTGACCCAGTACGGTGGGTTTAAGTTCGGCGGTGAACACCTTTAGCAGGTCTGTTTCCCCAGGCATCGGTTCGGCACAGACAATGTTCGACTTAGTAATCCGTGGACGCTCAATAGGCTTAAGGCCAAGTGACTGATACGAGCGTTGGGCGCGTAGCCAAAGGGCGAGCGCGGCGATCTGGACAGCACGCGGATCGATATCGATGCCGTGGAGGTTCCAGCGGAGGATCAGATCGGGTATTGCGCGGCGAAGATCATCAACGGTACCATAATGCTCACGTAGCGTGCGGCCCGTTGCCTCGGCCTTCGGGCTTTCCGTATCCTCCCAGGCTTCTTCGTAGACGCGCTCCAGTAGATCGAAACCATAGAGCAAGAAGTGGCCGCTGCCGGAGGCCGGGTCAAGCAGCTTGAGGTCCCTGGGGTCTTTTTTCGGGCGGTGTTCGATGTAGGCCGGCTTTTTGAGAAGTTCTTCCTGCGATAGATCTAACTCGGGATCATCGTTAGCGGGTGCTTTCTCGCCTGGCCCGAGAAAGACCTCGTTCGGCCGACGTACAAGATACCGGCAGTCCTCTGTAAGAGCGGTATCCCCTTTTCGCATCTCATACCAGATGCGGCCAAGGGTGTTGTCGGTCAAGAACTCGACGACGTAACGCGGCGTGAAGAACAGGTTGCGAACGGCCAGCTCGTAGCTATTCCGGGGAGCTTTAGGTTTGCCCTTATCATCATACCGGGCACGTCGCCGGTCCTCGTCGGTGTTGAAGTACTGATAAATCCATCCGATTGTCTCGTCTTCTCTCCACAGGTGAGCAAGGTTTTTGTTGTTTAGCAGGTTAAGGATCTCTTCGAGGCATCGTTCACTCGGGAAGATAACAGACTGAGGAGTCGTCTTGTCGAAAAGCACACCGAGGTCGACAGCTAACTCGTCAAAGAGGCCTTCAAGAAAGATGCGGTAAGTTTCGTATCGCGTCCCAAGGACTCCACCAGAGAGTTGTTCGAACAGACGGAACCCATCCGAGGCCATGCCCTGGCGTACCGCTTCGAGTACCAAGCCTCTTTCTTCACAGAGGCGAATAGCCGACAGCCGATTTAGTATGGTGAAAGAGATCTCAAGAACCATCCGGTTGTACGCAGATCGTCGCCGATCGGTCTCATTTCCCTCCGCGCCGAGCGTGAAGTGATCGAGGAGTTCCCGCAATCCGCTTGCAGCAGTCTTCTGGTCTTCTGTTAAATGCCCCAGACGCTCCACGGGGACGGCGATCCCGTCAGGGTGCAGACCGTACGTACTCTGAAGCTGTTCGGTCACATCGGCCATGAGCCTCGTGCGGCATGCCACAACCATCTTCGCCAGAGCATTACGTGTGTCCTTGTCGAAACTCATTCGCGTCCCTTAATGCGCACGTGTTTCTTGCCGCGTAGGATTTCCACGATTCGGTTCCGTAGAGAAGTAAGCCACTCGTCGAGGTCCTTCGATCCCCGGATAACCTCAGCAGGGGCTAGACTCGCGGCGTCGACCTCCTCAATCTCTGGCTCTTCCCCATTGGACGGGCCAGACAGCTCTCCCGGTTTACGGCGGTCAATCTCTCTTCTCTGCTCTTCGAGAAGGCCAGGAAGACTCCCTTGGCGGACAAGTAAGGTTTGAAGCGAACGGATCGGGTTCGAAGGGTCAGGCTCGGTCGGCTGGGTAACTTTCAGACGGCCTATAATCTCTTCTCGGTCGTCGTCAAGCAACGACGGCCAATCGGGATGGAGCTCAAGAGCGCTCTGAGCTGCATGCAAACTCTCCTCGTAATGGTTGAGTTCCTCTCGGTAGCGTTCACTTGCCCGCTCACGAAGTGATCGCAGCACTCCACGGAGGTCCGGTAACCGCTCAAAAAACCTCTCAGATGCCAGGGTTTGTTCCAAAGTAGTACTTTCCTCTTCGGGCAGAAGTCCAATTCCTTTGCCGGGCCAAAGGGATTCTAGCTCCACCAGGGACTGCCGGAGAGCTACTGCCTGCTGAATATCTCCCTCGGCTCCGTTGTCGAGAGCCCCCACGGCCGCGCGGGCCCACTTGATATGTTTAGGGATGTCACTGTCGGTTCCCCCGAGGATGGCAGCCGCCCCGCTGGCGTCCCCTTTCAGGAGCTCGGTCAAGCTTGCGATGATCAGTCTTCCCCGTTCTTCCCCAGGTAGGCCAAGCAAACGAAGCCGGTCAGGTAAGGACCCTACCTTCTCAAGAACGTCCGGTACATGATTGCGAGCTGCCCGACTGATGTGGTCCTCCAAGGGTAAAACATCGATGCCGAACAAGTCTTGCAGTCGCCGGGCTGCGCGGTCGAGGGCCTCGGGCGGGAGCTTGCTATCTCGCTCAGAGACCCCGATTCTGTTGAATGACATAGTGCTCTTCATGGCCTCGATCGCTAGGGGACCTGACGTCCTGACGATTCCACCAGAAGTGTGCAACTCGACCTGACCTGCAACAAGGAGCCCAGCAAAAAGATAGCGAACTGCATCTTTTGACCATCCGTAGGGAGCAGACGAGAACAAATCCTGGAGCATATTCCCCTGGAGGCGGCCAGACCCTGACTCATCTGCCTTGGCCTGAAACGCCCGAAGCATCTCCGCCAGCGCGGGCTGGTTGACGTCCACTCGCGGTGACCCACCCTTCTTGGTAACGAGATTGAGGGGGTCTAGATCTCTCGTGATTCGATCGAGCCGTTCCACCCCAAGGAACTTTGCAGCAACATCGGTCGACGGGTGGATCGGGACTAGATGGAAATACGGGAAAACATCCTTGGCTGCTTTGCTTAGGACCGAGCGAGCTGCTGCTTCGATGGTCTGTCCCGCTTCTGTCGCCGGAGTCGGCTTTCCACGAAAGAACATTGTCCCTTCAAGAAAAGATCGATTGAGGTACCTCGATGCATGTTCCCGGCTGGTCTCCATTAACCGGCGCTCGGCGCGGAGAAACTGCGCCACATCTCGGTCCGCCTGTCGTTCAAGGTTGGGGTCGCCTCCAATCTGCTCAGATCGGACAATTTCCAGTAAAAGATCCTCCACATGGTCATTCACACGTATGAGCCATACAACAGTGTTTTTGAGCTCAGTTTGCGAATTTGTTTCCGTGAGAAGGTCAGCATACCGTTTATTCCATCCCGCTGCTTCCGTGAACTCGACACGAATGTCAATGTCCTCTCGGTCGCCAACAACCGGAGTGCGCCCCACTCTTACAACTGCTTTGACTTCCTTGACTCCTTCAAGACGTGCTGAGGGTTGGGGAACGAACAGCGTCCGAACGAGCTCATTGCGAACTCTCCCACACTCGCCAGACGTCGGCACGTAGCTATTTCGTTTGTCTCGGAGAGGCTTGACCCCTTCGCTCAGGAAAATATAACCCCCAGCCTGCGGGTCCTCGATAAGCCCACATTCCTTCGTGCTGACAATCTCACGTAGTGCCTCTCGAACGCTATCAACAAGGGAAGGGGAAGCGAGATCGGGGTAGAGAAGTGCGGCAAGATTCTCGGCGCTGCGCGGGAAGGTCTCCACGGGCTGGAGGGTCGCCACGGCCTTGGCGACACGAATGGCTAGAGATCCGGTTGGGAAGACCTTTGCTGTCTTATCGACTCCTGCCACAACGTGGGGCATGACCTTTGCGATGTCCACCCGTAGGGTATCATAGAAATCATCGATGCATGCGAGCGTTCCAACTGCCCGGTCGGCTAGTTTAGTTGAGGCGGCGGGAAGCACTCGGCTCTTGTCCACCAATACATCCTGAATAACCCGAATGGCGGAACGAAGACCAATTCCACCTGTAGACCGTGCAAGCGTTCGAATCAGTTCCAGCAGAAGGTCAAAGTGTTGCGGAAGAAAGGGATAAAATCGGACAAAACTGTCAGCATCAATATCACCCTTAAAGAGAGAAGTCCCGGTGAGACGAGTGTGGGTAGAAAGTGCCGGGCCATGCGAAGTAAAACGCTCCCGTAGGAGTTTCTCTGCTTCCGATGATTTGGTCAGAAGCCGGCGATAGGTGATCTCACGAATATCGCTTGCGTCTAAATGAATAGATATAGGGAAACGGTCCTTGAGTTTTGTAAGCTCGGCGGAATTATGAGCTGCCTTCTCGACGATCTCAGACAGGGTTTGCTGCCCGGTCGCTATGATCCAGACCTTACCTTGCCCCAGTTCTTTCAGGTTGCGAGCAAGTCCGTCCATGTTGAGAATGAGCTCGCCCCGCGGTGCGACATATTGGCCAGCTTCGTCGATAAGAAAAAGAATGTTTTCGCGTTTCGTCTTGTGACGGCACAGCTCAATCATCTCCCGCGCCAAGTCGCGGATGTCACGTGCTTCATCAAAACGAAGTGTCCGGAAGCTCTCCGGAGTCGGAAATTCCTCTGCCAGGACTTTCGGGATGATCTCAGCCGCACGTGCCACCCCGAGAAGAGGGTCATTGTGAATCGAATCCCACTCATCTTTATAGCGTTCCCGGTAAGCCTTTCGGAAGTCGTCTAACTTGCCACGTTGGTCGAGGGTTAATTCAAGCCGCGCAAGTTTTTTTTCTTTCGAGTAGCCCGCCCATTGAAGAACCTTCCAGTACAGAACAATAGACACTGGGGCTACGGCACTGTCTGCTAGCTGCTCAGCTCCGAGATCGAGAAAGATAACCGTAGCCGGACTTTTTTTTGCTACTGTCCGAAGGCTGGCGGAGACTGCCGTTGTTCGGAAACGGTCACAAAGCAGATCAATAAATGGCTTGCCCTGCACACGTCTGTCTGGATCCATCGCGAAACCTAGGTACTTCGTAAAAGAACTCTTACCTGAGCCGTAGAATCCAGACACCCAAATAGCAGTCTGTGTGACCTGGCTAAGTCGAACCGCTTCACCGAAAGTTTCTACAAACTTTCGGAAACAAGTCTCTAAATTGTCGGTGACTTCATACTCGTCAATCTCGGCAGCCAATCGGTCTTCACCTTGAGCATAATAGTCGATGACTTTTTCGATGGGACGGTCGATTGGCCGGTGGGTCGAAAATAGAGAGCGAATGTTATTGCTCATAATTCTCCCCCAATGAGTGTCGATCGATAATTCGGGTCGACTGGGTAAAAGTCAAGGAAATGAAGGCCATACTGTCCTGAACGTCGGCCCGGGTAGAAGATCACAGTTGGAACCTGGACTCTGTCATGAAGTTTGCTCTCGATAACGCGTGTGCGAAAGTACGGGTGGAGCATTTCGGCCTCAGTGAGAAAGATAACTGTCTTGCCGGATTGTCTCGACACACTCGTCGCAACCTCGTCAACCAACCGATCACTAGAGCGCAACACGTCCCGTACGGCCTCATTGATCTGTTCTATCTCTGCGCCGGCCTCCAACTCCAACCACGCATCCCACCGGCCGGACTCGTCTACTAGGCGCCAAAGTAGATCGGAAAGAGAGATACGCTCAACTTGAAACCCATCGTTGCGAAGTGAAGCTGTCCATATAGGAATACGTCGCTTTAGCTCCAGCATAAGCGCGGAGGGATACACGAGATAAAAAAGTGGATCGCTCTTCGCCGGATTCATCGCATCCGGTTGCCCCAACTGCCCTCGAAATTCTTCAAATACACTATCCAGCAAGTGCATCGATCAGTTCCTCCACTGTTTTGAACTTCCAAGTAATCCGTACAACTGAGCCCCCTCGTTGGACGATCATACCGCTTTCTTCGCTAAGGCTGTCTAGATGATTTAGGACACGCTCACGGTCCATTCCAAAGAGATTCCAGTCTGTATGTTCGCAAATACCGGCATCGGTCAGCCCAGAATGGTGGAGGTCATAGGCGAGGAAGGCTGCGCCTTCATTGGACAGGTAGTAAGGTATGATCTCTCGATGCCTTTTCCCCACCTCGCGGAGGAACCCGATGTCACGAAGAGTGCCAAGGACGCCACGGGTGATCTTTAAGCTTACCTTCTCTGACCATGGTTTTTCGATCCGCCTGTCCTCTATTGCCTCTGAAAGAAACGTAAGCACATCTTTGTTATCCAGAGCCGAGCGCCCTCGGCGGCACTCGGGCCAAAATCGTTCGGTGGTGAAATCGTAAAGTAGGTGATCCGCACGAGCTGCATAGACAAACAAAATCTCGATAAACATCTTTCGAGGTAGCCCTTTGTCAATAATTCGCCTCAGTCGACGCGCTGGTAGGTCCGTTGGCGACAAGAAGCGACGGGCAAACACTCGTCGCACGATGTCCTTTGTCCGATAGGCGGTAGCTCGTCCAAGCAAGTCGTTCTGCAGGACACGGTCGACGAATACATGTAGCTCCTCATCGGGGATCCAGTTTTGTAAGAGTGTCCGCGTCTCGTCCACCAAACCAGCACCTTTACAAAGCGCGATGGTGTATCGACGTAGGGGAGTCTTCTCAATTTCCAGTGGTTGCATTAGAAGTTTCTCTCTGCTTCGAAATAGGGAAATACCCGTTCGTTCTTTTGGAAGGCCTGCATATACACAGCAGCTATCTTCTCAACTATCTTGGGGCGTTCCAGATCCAGCGAATTCCCAAGGCGTTGGGGACCGTTTTGAGCTTCCACAGTGTCAGTGGCGAAAGCGCTGAGCCGCTCCTGCAATGCAACCCGGTCCCCGAGTACTGGCTTCAACTCGGTGACGATCGTTTCGGCGTTACCTCTTAGCATCAAGGAATGGATTCGTTGTTCGAGAGAATCCGGAAGGCGAAACAAGTGGTAGACACCTCCACGACCGATGCTGGAATCGTGAAGGATTCGAGCAGCAGCGCCGGCGGCCTGCACGGCTGAAGCACCGTACGTTCTTGGATAGAGACGTTCGAGAAAGCGAAGTCCGGTTTCAGTGAGGAATTGAGTCCTCCACCACTTTGCGTGTGGCGCTTCGCCGAGGGTAAGAACTAGAACTCGCAGGTGAAGCAAAGCCCCAGATTGTCGTTCAAGAGAGTCTATCATATGTGATCAAGGTATGGTCGGATTACCTTAACGTCCGAATGTCCCTCAATGATCTTATGCTATCGTAATTGTTCCTTACAAGGGTTCTCCAAGGCAGAGCAAGGGATCTGTAACGAGAGGAGTTTCCGAGCACATCCACCCAGAGTTATCCGTTTATGTGAATTATGATGCGTCTCTTTTAGTGCAAAGCAGCTCGCGTAAACGCTTGCACCTATATTGCAACAGATCTTGGAGTCTCGTTTCCCATGATCCTGGCCGTATCGGATCATTCCACTTCAGTTTCTCATACCAGTTTGGGACGCAGGCCTCTTTTAAGCTACTTATCCGAGGCAATATACCTTCCCCATAGAGTTCAATATGCCTTTTAAAAAATACCACCATAACAGCTGGGAGACTGTCAGTAGGCTTAGCCAAACCCCTCGGGATCAGGACGACATTCGAGGCGCATGTAAACAATCCGTAAGGCTTCGGAATCTTATCCACATGGTTGAAGTAATCTTCTTCAACTGGGCTTGTCTCGGCTTTGTGGGAGAAAACGTGGGCCAGCTCAAATTTGTCAAATCCCGCCTCTTTCCAGAGACCTGAGCTATAAGACTTTCCTGTGCTTAAGAAGCTGAAGAGGTGCCGAGGAAAAATATTGTCGTCTATTATTCCTTTCTCATTCGACACATATCTCCGTTTCTGATGGCTCTGCAGTCTTCCCACGGATCTCCTCACACCCGGGAATACACATGCAGATCCCGGATAGAAGTAATCACGGACGTCCAACCCCTCTGGACAAATTGTCATAAACTCCTGCTTATAAATCTGGTTGGCCTGCTGGACGAACTGCACAATGGCTGGATGCACATGGTATGTAGTCTTTGCCAAAGCTTTGGCTATGGCCTCCTGTACGTCATCTGTTTTAACTACAAAAAAGATCTGTGACAGCTTCTTTGGGTTTTTTCTCTTTGCCAGAGGATTCCCTCTTGTTTTGTTCCGGATTCGATCGGGACGGGCTTGAGGAACGTTCAGCTCTAAATTTCGGCGTTCTTTATCCGAAAATTGCTTCCAGAACTTCCCGCTACAAATTTGATTTCTATACCAGTACCAGTGGCTTCGCTTCCAGGCGCTTCCTGGAAACTGATCAAGAACCAGCCGGGTCAGCTCTTCAAAATCGACAGCGCCTTCCCTATTGTGAACATACTCAAAGACCAAAGATTTTATGGTCTTTCTACCCTCTGGCATCACCCTATTCCCCCCGAGCGAACTAGAGGTATGAAGTCACCCATTGTTGTAAGTCAGGGTTAGCTCGGGCTAGTTCTCCGACGATCATCTATGAATAGTCCTGGGTCCCAATACCGAGTCCAAAAATACAAAAAGGCACCGGCGGCCTGGTTGCCTAGTCCCGATGCCTAACCTTTCTGGGTTGCCTCCCTCAGATGATGAACCCTATAAACAGTTCTCTACTTGGCCGTAGTCTATTCCCACCGGGTTGAGCTTGTCAATTTCTTGGGTTCCACGGCGAGTGCGGGTCGTGGGGAAGTGTACAGGCGCAGTCGGCGAAGGGGTCAGGCAAACCTTATTGACCTTTTTGGCCGCCGCCCTCCTTCAAGCTATTGCAAGGCGTTTCCACGACACCCCTCAACTCCGGATTGCTCGCCAGCACGTCTGGTTACTGCGTGGCGGGTTCTCGGTGCCCGAGATTGCGTGCCACCCGATCCGTCAGTCCGAACGAGAAGCCACACTCGACGCCGTCCTGCTCCGTGTCCCCGTCTGTTCGCGAGGCGGCGACAAAGCGCCGCCCTCCAGGAGTGCGGGCCGTACCAGCGGTGACCACCGACCCGAAGCTCTGCGACCTTTTTTTCCTCACGCCGCCGCTCCCGCTCTGACCCCCGGGTCTGCGACCCGGAAGCGCAACGCTTTCTCGTCTACACACACCAGAAACCGTTTCACCGGATCGCTCCTCAGCAGCTTCAGCAAACTGGCCCGCTGTCGCGCAGGCAGCTTCTTCAACTTGACAAGAGGGAGATCGGGCTGCTCCAGCAATCTAGCGTAGGAGAGGAACATGAGCCGGAGGATCTGGGTGCCGTGCGCATTGGTCCAGACCGTAATATTGTCATGCAGCTCGATTCCCTGCCGCGGCTTCTCGCCCATCAAGCGGAAATCCACATCCAGAATGTCACCTTCAGCATCGTAAACCAGACGTAGTGATCCCATTTCTATCTCCCTCTATCTCCGCGAGACTTGGTAAGCCGTAAGAACAAAATTGTTCGGGGTCTCTCCTTCCTGATGTTCCTTGCGCCAAGCAAACTTTACGACCACAACCAGATGGGTGAATCCTTCCGGTAAGTCGCGGAACCGTTTACTATACTTGTATTTCATCGGATCGAAAGCGTCCTGACGGCGTTGTCCTGTACCCACAGTCATTAGAACGTGCCGGCGATAGTTCATCATCTCCTCGTGGGTTTCGACAATATGCGCCCACCGCTCATCCGTGAGATAAATTTCATTGCCCCACCTGTCTCTAATGCTCTCTCGAGCCATTCGAAGCCGCCTTCACGCCGTCCCCTGTTGCCCCGCTCCTCGACCGTACAATACCGCCAGGGCTTTCGCTGTTTGCCGCGATTCCTCGCGCAAACTCTCCGGCTCCAGTACTTCGGCCTCGGCGCGCCATTGGAGAACCCACCAGCCGACCTCCCCGGGTCAAACCAGAGACGCGGTGATTATATGATCGCACGAACTATCTTCCTCCGCCGAAGAGTCACCGTCACTGTAAGCGAGCCTCATCTCACAGTCAATTTTTGATTTTGGCTAGTCTACCACGCGGTAGACTGAGATTCTGCTTCCAGCCCTGGCCATGCATCTAGGCTGCCGCTTTAGTCATAATCTCCTGTCGATCCATTGTTCCCATCCAAGAAAAAGCTCCTCATACACCCCCTTGATGACATCCTAAGGTCACGCCTTTAAAATTTTTCAGCCTTCTTCTTTGACCTTTGGCCTATCTGAAGTGATCCTTTCATTCTGCTCAACAGCAACGGGGACAGGCACGCAAGCGAGCCAGTCCCCTTTAAACGGTTTATTTCCTCCTCTTTGCAGCAAACGGTTGCAATTTTACCCCGTACCACAGAACGCCCTGTACGTAAGTGCAGGGATGAATGTTCTGAAGTTCCCGAAGGGCAAGCTCTAAAGCCACGGACGTAAGTCCGTGGTACGGGGTTTACTTTTGCATTCAGAGTCTTGTCATGGATTATTCTTCACATCGCTAATCGTTATCTTCCGAGCAATCAACTGTATGAGTTTCATCGGGTAACAGGAAACATCCTAGTCCACACTCTCCGCACTACAGCCTTGTCTTTAGCGGATAGGGCTCCGAGACGGCGGTTCACCAGTGACTTTTTTATGGTTGCTACTTTGGACAACCGAACCACTGACTCGGCGATCAAACTTGCCGCTTTCCAACCTGCCAAGCGCACGTCGGTCTGATGGCGTGCTTCCTGCGTAGTGACGCGCGCGAGCATTACATCTTCATCCCCGGAGTCATAGAGCACTAAACCGGGTCGTCTTCGGGTACCGGACATGTCGGACAAAGGGAAAGCCACCAGTACGACATCGCCCCATCTATAGCGTGTCGTAGAGGGCATCGTATTGCCCGTCCCCTTCGAGGAAAGTCCTAATGCCCGCCTGCTCCCACAGGGAAACGTCCTCCTCGGACTCAGACCAGAGCAAGACGACCCGGACCTCTCCACCCTTAACTGAACGACGCAACCGCTTGGGGACTATAATCGTGCCGTCAGGCTTCACTTTACTGCGAAAGGCAATCGCTTTCATTGCTGGCCTCCTTTATTTTTTTATTTGTTGTTATTGTTGTTAGGGTCGGACCAAGCTATTACGTTGATATCTAAGCTGAATCGTTCCGAACGTATGTATTTTCATGGTTTAGAGTGCCATTTTCAAGGTCAAAATCACTACTGTATGGCGTCCCGGGCCGCTTTCTAAGGTCACAATTTGTGACCTTAAAGCAGCAAACTCCTCTGGAGTCAGTTGAA
>JAPUHZ010000280.1 GCA_027297485.1 Deltaproteobacteria bacterium | reverse complement strand
CTCCTTAACACTCAACCCATCCCTCTCGCGGAGCCTTGTTTTTTGAGTCTCTAGATCGCAGGCCACAAGAATCACGGGGCCTACCCAGAGGTGGACGCTGTTCTCGTAGAGCAGGGGGGCCTCATAAACGATAATTCCTGCTCCCTCGGCGGCTAATGTTTGTATCCTCTCTTGGGCCGTCCTTCTGATTTTCGGATGGGTAATTGACTCGAGTTTTCTTCTAGCCTCTTTATCCTTAAATACGATTTTTCTGAGTTTTTCTCGGTCGATGGATTTGTCCGCTTTGAGGATTTGTGGTCCGAAGGCGTCAACGATACCTTGCCATGCGGATTGTCCAGGCCGTACAATTTCGCGGGCTATCTGATCGGCATCGACGATCTTCGCTCCGAATTCGCGGAGCAGAGATGCTACTGAGCTCTTGCCGGTAGCGATCCCGCCGGTCAGGCCTATGATCTTCATAACAGGAAGTTATGAGTATGCCGTGAATAGTTCATAGGCGGCAATGGCCGCCATCCTAAGCTCAATACTCAAAGGCTCAAATGGAGGGATAGGGTGGGGGCCATTAATTTTTTACGATTTACTATTGACAACTATGATGTGTCACAAAATCCATTTCCTATGATATACTTTCGGCGTGTCTTATCAAAGCATGGCCGAGATGTTTGTATCCCAGGTCAATCGGTATGGAGATCGGGCCCTTTACCGTTTTGCCAGGGGCAATGACTGGTATTCTTACAGTTGGCGGGAAGTCTTGAGCCAAGTCCGCGAAATTGCGCTCGGGTTGGTTTCGTTAGGGGTCAAGAAAGGAGATCGGGTAGGCATCCTTTCGGCCAATCGAGTAGAGTGGAGCCTGATTGATTGGGCCAACATATGCATCGGGGCCTTGTCGGTTCCTCTCTATCCCACAAGTACCTCCTCTGAGATATCCCGTATATTCGAACATTCCGCAGCGACCTTCCTATTTGTAGATACCCTTGAGCGCTGGGGGAAGCTAGACCCTTTTCACCCCTCTCTCTGTTTGATGAAGGGGATGGTTTTGATCGAGCCGGCGAAAGACCGGATTCACACCATCCCGGAGTTGAAGGTTGTGCGCTCGCTGGATGAGCTACGGGGGCTGGGGAGGCGCTACGCCGAGGGACATAAAGATTCGTTTGACCATCTGGTTTCTTCCCTCAGGTCCGAAGACGACCTGACGATTATTTACACCTCTGGGACGACAGGGGAGCCGAAGGGAGTACTTACCACTCACGGTCACTATCTATTTATGATTGATGCGTGCGGTAAAGCCCTGGCTTCTTCGGATCAGGAAGTTGTCCTTCAGTTTTTGCCCTTTGCTCATTCCTTTGGGCGCCTGGAGCATTTTATGGTTGTGGCCGAAGGGTACACCTGCGGTTTCGCTCGCTCCATGGAAACGGTTGCAAAGGATCTCCTGGTCATCAGGCCTACGCTGCTGTTTTCCGTTCCAAGGATGTACGAAAATGCCTATAACCGGATCCGGTCAAGGGTCACGATGAGTGGCGTGGTTCGCCGATCTTTATTTCACTGGGCAATTTCCGTTGGTAGACGGTCCAGCCGATATCATAGGCAAAGGGTGAAAGCTCCCTGGAGCCTTCGTGCGGCTCGTTATCTAGCCCATCGACTGGTCTTTTCCAGAATTCACCAGGGCTTTGGAGGGCGATTGAAGGTGGCCGTTTCTGGAGGGGCGCCTTTGGCTCACGAGATCGCGGAGTTTTTTCACTCCGTGGGAATTCTGATTCTTGAGGGATATGGATTAACCGAGATTTCGACAGTATCCCACGTCAACCGAATGGAGCACTACGAGTTTGGCACCGTGGGGGTTCCGCTCGAGGGGGTGGAGTGTCGCATCGCGCCGGACGGGGAAATTTTGCTCCGCGGGGCCAATGTGTTTAAAGGTTATTACCAAGACTCGAAAGCGACTCGAGAAGTTCTGGGCGCAGACGGTTGGTTCTACACAGGAGATGTTGGGGAAATTAATCAAGAGGGGTTTCTCCGCATTACGGATCGTAAGAAGGACCTCATTGTGACCTCAGGGGGTAAAAACGTGGCACCTCAGATGATCGAGAACCTTTTGAAGACGGATCCCCTGATCAATCAGGTTGTGGTCTTGGGTGATCGAAATAGCCATCTTATCGCCTTGGTCACTCTCAATCAGGACCAGATTATGGAGTGGGGTAAGCGCGAGGAGTTAGAATTACACAGCGCGGAAGAGGCTGCTCATCATCCTCGGGTCATATCTCTAGTAAAAGAGAAAATTCGGCAAAAGAACAGGGACCTGGCCCCCTATGAGGCGATTAGAAACTTCCGTATCCTGCCTCACGAATTCACATTGGGAGCAGGGGAACTGACGCCGTCTCTTAAATTGAGAAGGAAAATTGTTTTGGAACGATATAGGGACACCATAGAAGACATGGCACGTAGGCCTCGATTTGACCTGTAGCTCATCTGTCAAGCCCCCTGGGGTTTTGGTGGCTTCAAAGGTGATGATGTGGTAAACTAACTCACCTCGGTGGGAAAGGCTCCGGATGAAGAGAAAGATTTTGCTGGTCGAAGATAATCCTGCAACCGTCGACATTATCCAGACAGAGCTTGAGTTTCTCGGCTATGACTCTACCGTTGCAGAGAACGGCCAGAAAGCGGTGGACATGTCTTCTACCTACCTACCAGACTTAATCCTCATGGATATCTCTCTACCCAAGATGGACGGGCTTGAGGCGACCGCCTTGATTCGAAACAACCCAAAGACCAAGAACATTCCTATCCTGGCTGCGACCGCACGAGCATTGCCCGGGGACAGGGAAAAATGCATCCAGGCTGGCTGCGATGATTATATTGCCAAGCCATTC
>JAPUHZ010000028.1 GCA_027297485.1 Deltaproteobacteria bacterium | reverse complement strand
TTGTTAAAATCAGGGAGGCTGTTGTTAAAAGTCTGAAAGAATCGATAAGAAACGCTTCCTTCCCAATCCAACTTTTTAAGATACGTATAGGAGAGATTTAAAGAAATCAGTTCCCCTGGGCTTTTGGGGTCCTTGAAATCGCCCCGAATGGTCTGGGCCACAAGATCACTGCTGGTATTAGGGACCACTGCGACGTTCGTGTCGTAGAATACTCCGAAACGAAGCTCACCCGCGAATCGACTCTCCTCCTTGGCTTTTTTCTCGAGCAGCTCACCGAATCTCTGGGCTGGTGCGACTAGGGGAGAAACCGGCTGGAGCCGCAAGGCTTCATCAATCTCCTTCTTAGCCTCCTCGGGAAAACCCAATG
The DNA here is from genome assembly GCA_027297485.1 of Deltaproteobacteria bacterium. The sequence continues at coordinate 3,142 of JAPUHZ010000028.1, read as the reverse complement.
CGCTCATGGCTAAGCCATTATAAAATCGAGTGAGCTGGGCAAAATTATTGTCACTGGGGACTGTATTCCGGAAAAACTTGATGGCTTCTCGGTACTCCTTTTTCCGGTATTCCATGAACCCCAGGTAGTAGCCGAGATTCTGCCGTTTGGGCTCAGATTCATACACATACCGGAGTAACGGTTCAGCCTTGTCATATTCCTTCTGACCGAAGTACAGGGCACCGAGCTGGAAGGAGACATCAACGTCACCTGGCCGGAGACTTAGGGCCTTTTCCAAGGCCACCACCGCCTCAGCAGGCCGCTTTAACGCAACGAGTGCGATACCTTGGTAATAAAGCGCATCTACGTACTCTGGATGCAAACGTAATGCTTCTTCTAATTCTTGTAGGGCCTCCTCGTAGCGTTTTGCATCGTAGGCGAGCACGGCCCGGTCCACGTAGACCACGGCATCGGCCGATGTCTGGGGGGCGCCGGCCTCAGGATGAACGAATTGTAGGAGAATAGTTCAAAGGAGGGCCACTGTAGCTTGACGCACTATACGAGATACTCCTGTTTTATCTAAGTTCGATTGAAATTATCGGTACGGCCAGAATCGAAACAAACCAGAGAAATAGCCATCTAACATCTTAATATATTTAGTATATTAGTTTAGAAATTCCCCAACAACAAAAAAATATTACCCGACCGGCTAATTCTATCTAAGTTGCTGATTTTGCTTTCTTTTTCAATGATCTTCCCTTGAGTGATTTGGGGTGCCTTTAGGCTCGTATTTTCTAGCCTCTTGACAGATCTTGGTGATAGATATAATAGTGTTTTGCTTAGAATTTTATAAATTTGAATAGAATCAGCGATTTATATGAGAAATAGAAGGTCTTACATTATTAATCTTTTGCTCGCCCTGTTGATAGCAATTCCGGCCCTTGCTTTGGCACAAGACGCTATTGGTGTCGTGACCGCGCTTAAGGGGAAGGTCAAATTGATCCGAGGGGCAAGTCAGACCGAACTAGTCTTTAAAGACAGCGTAATTTCCCGTGATTTGATTTCTACCCAGGAGAAGTCCCTGGTCCGTATCCTCTTTGGCGGTAAAAGTTCGGTGACCGTACGTGAACGCTCCCGTCTGAGGGTTACTGGAACGCTGCGTTCCACGGGGACCCTTCGTACCATCCATGAATTGAATGATGGGGAAATTCTGCTCAATGTTCCCCAACGGTTGATTCGGCAGGGAGATGAAATCCAAATTCACACACCGAATGCTTTGGCTTCCATACGGGGTGCGAGTCTTTTGACACGATGTCATCCGGGGTTGGAGCTGCGTTTGTTCAGATGTAGTTTTACAACACTATCGGGAAGCGCCACTATCACTCCTGCGGGACTGCGCCCAATATCCCTTACCCCTAACTCCAGTGTGGATATTACAGGGACCCCAACCATAGGGATCCAAGTAGGTCCGACTGTAACTCTGTTACCAGACCAGGTGAGCCAAATTCTGCGGGAGTCAGAGATACGGGTTGCTGTGAGAGAAGAACCTAACCAGAAGGAAATCGGTCAGTCTCACACCAACCAGGCTGCGCAACTGGGTACAGCCGTCGTACAAGCAATCACAGGAACTCCGCCCACGGCAGAGTCGAAAGAGCTGGCTGCGGCAATAACGGCCGAGCCGTCTGAAGACTTCAAACCGGAAGATGCCATCAAGGGCAGCCAACAAGTAAAAAAATTGGACAACCCGGCCTCGCGAATTACTGATCCAAGTGAGGGTGGGACTGTCCTACCGCTACCTACCCCATAGCACAAAACCAACTCCCAGGCCTGCCTCAAACTACGCTAGCCGACCATATTCGTCGCAGTTTTAACACAATCGGGCATCTGCGTGGGGAGCTCCTCGGCCAGCCCCTTTGAGGTCAATGGAACCCCGCCCCCCTCATTTCGGGCATACTTCTTGCTCAAATGGCCTAGGGCCTTCGAGGAACTCCTTTTCATGTCTAGGTCACTTATATTCATTCCAGTACTTGCGGCATTTCTGTCCTGTGCTGCTAAAGAGAGAGTCGAAGTCTTCCACATGGGAGAGGTTGAGGTGCGTTTATACTCGACGCGTGAGGCCATGACTAAAGAACTGCCTGAAGTATTGCAGCTAGTGGACAATTTAAGGGTGACAGATAAAGTGATCAAAGTTTTTGGGTACTATGATCGGGAGAACAAGGTGATCTATTCTGTAGACGACGCACGAACTGTCATCCATGAATTTAGACACTACATGGAACCCGATTGGAGACACGGCTCCGAAGCAAAGAAACATCGAGGATCGAAGATAGAGGATTGAAGATCGCCTTGAAGATTGAGGATCGAGGATCGAAAACTGAGGTTTGAACATCCAAGCAGAAACTGTCATCGTTTGCGGGCGGATTTGCAAAAGTCGTCGACACGATCGATCATCCGATTCAGCATCGCACCAATGTGTTGCCAAGCATCGTCTAATTCACGATACTGACTACGATCAAGGTAAATACAGTCCAAAGCGTGGTCTAACCACGCTTGGGTTTCCATCGCTTCTCCCATCGCCTCGTCAATTTTGTTAACAAAAGCAGCCGGATATCGTCGCCTTGCCCAGCCTTCAGCAACCATGGCATTGACTGCGCGCGACGAGCGACGAATTTGGTCTGTCAAAGAGTATTTCTCTTCCCTGGGGAACTTTTTGGTTGTTATAAAAATTATCTTGGCCTGTTCCCGTGCTAGCTTGTAGACCTCTAAATCCCGAAAGCTCAATATAATCGCCATACTTTACCCCCAGTGCTGTTTATTACAGAATAACATCCTAGTTCGCCTATCCTCGATTTTCCATCATCAATTCTTCGGCTCCCATCCTCAATCTCCTATCTTGCCATTCTCTATCTTCTGTCCTCCATCATCGACCCTCCATCTTCCATTTTGCTATCCTCAATCCCCTATCCTCGATTCTCGAATTTCGATCCTCGTTCCTCGATTTTCAAACTTCTATCTTCGATCCTCTATCCTCCATCATCGATTATCCGTGCCGCCCTTTACTATCTTGGATCCTCTATCCTCGATTTTTCATCCACCAATCTCGATCTGCTGCCTTATATCCTCGATCCTCTATCCTCCATCATCGGTTCTCGAACATCTATCC
>JAPUHZ010000279.1 GCA_027297485.1 Deltaproteobacteria bacterium | reverse complement strand
GACTGCGGTGACGTGATGTAAGTGTTTCACTTTACTTGCTCCGTCAGGGAGAGTGCCTCGAATGAGTTTATCAGCATATTTCTCCCCAGACGCGAAACGAGCCTGTCCAGCCTAGGATTGCGAAGAATTTCATAGACACTTATGAGAAACCGGTTGTCGCTAAGATTTTTTGTACGGTATCTTCGTTCGCGAGTACTGGAAGGTTTGATCATGAATGACAACTCTCAGGATGGGAGCGTTTCGGTTGTCAAAGCGATTCTCATTCGAATACTTTTCGCAGTGGTCGGTGTCGCGCTGACAGTTGTGGTCGTCAAGCAACTCACCGTTCACCCGGAAGAGACATTTGTTTTAGACGCGAGCCACCTGTTACATATTGCGGAGTTTGCGTTGCTCACGGCGTTGCTCGGCAGAACGGCAAAATGGCGGCCTGAGTCAGCCTATTTTAGCGGTGCGGCCGCTGTAGTGGGCTTTCACTACCTCCATTTGCCGGGCCTCAAAGATATGCCCGTTCCGCTTGCCGTATGGTCGGCGCTCATTGCGATTCCGTTAGTCATTCTGTTGCCACTGTCCGGGTCGAAAGAGGCACCGAAGAAGCCGCCTTCGAATTTGATCATCGGTGCACTTTGGGCCGTGCTCGCAACATTCTTTATGTTTGCGCTCCTGCACTGGCCTCCAGTCGCAAGTTGGCAACTGGATTACAAGGAACCCTTATGGCGAGCGGTGGTTGGCATTCTCGCCCTTGTGATCTCAGGGGTGGCGCTTGCGGCGTTCTTTTCGAATTCCGACAAACGTTTGTCCGGGAGGCTCGAACTCTGGGCAGTGATTGTGCCTCTTGCTTTGCTGTCGTTGGTTTCCTTCAAGGTCTTTAATCCGTCAGACAGTCTCGAACACTCCTGGCTTGACCTCAGCGTCGGCGCATTCACCTGCTATATTCTTATGCGTATCTATCATTGGATGTATGAACGGGCTGGTGTTCCAAGTAGTTGATCCGCATGGGGATCCATGTCAGCTCGGGGATCAAGAAGAAGATCGTCGAGTGGATGGGTGACTTGGACGAGGGTTCTCGCTAGTCATCCATGGGCATGGCGGGTTCTGCCTCAGGGGATGATTCTTCTGTGTAGTCGTCGGACATCAGTTCGTCCCAGGCTTCGATCAGCGTCGTCTTAGGCACTTCGATTGCCCTGCTGTGCTGGATGCTCTTAATCATGATGTTGTCGCCCTTTATGTCAAAGGTCAGTCCATGGTAGCGGTCAAGACCGTCGATGACATCCCGGAAGCCATCATCCCTTCCGACAAGATTGCTGAGGAAATCACGCCCTAGATACACCCAAGTAGCCTTCTTCTTGGAATCCTTCATATCGAACGCCACCGTCTTGTCTTCGAGAAGCAGGCCTTGCTTGCCACGCCACTTCTTCCCGATCAGTCTGAAATTGTTGTCCTCGATAATGGTTTTCTGTATCCAACTCATTCTTCATCCCTCAGATTTGGAGTCGGCCAGTCCCTCTTGCGTTTCTTCATGCCTGACGCGCGCGCCATCACCCCCGACGGTTCAATCAAAGTGAAGGCCCGTTTGCGCACGTCCAAAGTATCTGGGCAAACGGGGCAGCGCGATGTGACCGGGTTGACGGTGCCTTGTTCAGGCTGATCAAAATGTCCGGGCTGGCCTCCTTATCGGATGATCGATGATCGCACCAGGGGCTTGGGTTGCGGCACTCCGTATGCGAGGGTCGGACAAGTGGAAGAAAAATGGAGGACCACGGTTCGAAACTGGCTGGCACGAGAGTGCACGATTTGGCCAATGTAGGTTCGAATCGGGGTACGCGACAACACGTCTCAACACGAAAGACATCACTGAGAACGCTAGGGTCGGCGGTTCAAGTCCGCCCTGCGGCACCATTCTTTCTATCCTGCGGCCGATGAAGTTGTCGTATTTAAGTTCGACGACTTTGCCCAATTCATCTCTCTTGAATTCAAGCAACGACCAGTAGCGCCTATGTTGAAAGGTCTCCTTTCCGTGCGTCGTCGGCATCAGCCAATAGCCTTGGTTGTAGAGGTGTCCGTCGCGAACAGTGATCCTGACTGTCCCGTTCGGAAGGTAGAAGTCGGGTCCAAACTTGTAAGAACCGGCGAACTCCTCCAGCAGCGCTGGATCAGGCCGGTCAGAGATCATAGCGGCTGGCTCAAACGGCTCGCCCAGCTCCATTGCAATCAGGTCGCGGCCAATCGTGTAGCACACTCCGTTGTACGTGTTCCCAAGCACGATGACAGTAACGTCGCTATCGACGGACCGTCCCCAATATGCGCCGAAACCTGGACTTATGCCGCTGATGTAGATCTCCGGCGATCCGAACCTCTCCAGATTAAACCATCCGTATGCACTGCCTTGGAAATACGGAGTGAACATCTTTTTCTGCGCTGCCTTGCCCAAGAGCCTTTCGCTTGCTAGAGCACGGTCTAGACGGTAGAGGTCCTCTGTCGTGGAGTAGAGGGAGCCGTTCCCGGATTTGACGCTCCAGTCTATATCTCCCATCGGCACGACGTTCGCCATCCCATCAGGGCGGTATCCCAAAGCCCAATCTGGCCCCGCATATGTGGAATCGCCGTCGTGTCCGGTTCTCTTCATCTCTAGCGGCGCAAAAATCTCTTTTTCTAAGAACTCTCCGAAGCTAAGGCCTGAGATCTTTTCTATGAGCAGCGCAAGGACGTTGTAGTTCGAGTTGCTGTGTGCTGTTTGCGTTCCGGGTTCAAATTCCAAAGGCTTGTCGCGAAACTTTTCGACAAGCGTGGAGGGCGTTTGCGGCGACCGTTGCCACAGGCCATAGCCGGGCATAGAGTTTATGTTCGGAAAGCCTGCTGAGAGGGTTAGGAGGTGGTGGATTGTGATCTCGTCGCCACGGGGCCACTCAGGCAGGTATTTTGAGAGAGGATCGTCCGTCGAGACACGCCCCTGCTCTACGAGGCGCATGAAGGCGATCGAAGTAACGACGCGGGAGACTGAAGCGAGATGGAAGCTGGTATTTGGAGTGTTTGGTGCCTTGCCCTCAATGTTCGCATAACCGTAGCTCTTCGAGAAAAGCACTTTTCCGTCCCGGCCGACTAGAACCGAGCCGCTGAAGTTTCCTGTCTGCAGGAATGGATCGAGATACTCCTCAATGCGCTTCTCAAGCGACTGGGAGGAGGCTGGGGAGGGGCTGCCAGCCAGTGCGATAACGGCTGCCAGAGCCATGGCAGATCCCATACCGAGCGTCCTGCGGGGTCTATTCATATGTTCGTCTCCAACTCGCCCCACCGGCGCTGAGCCTACTCACTACACGGATTTTCGTGAACCGTGAGTTCCACTGATAAGAGAATTACAGCCAGACTGTGCGATTTTCCGAACGCCCGCCTGAAGGTCCAAATCTCTGCCCACTCAAATTCAGAGTGGCCGAATGACGGTCTACAGCCAGAAATGCGAGGGCCAGGCGCTTCAGGTCCGCCCTGCGGCAGCGGCAAGAGCTGGCAGTGGGCAGTTGACAGTTAGCAGTAGTGGCTGGGTCAACGACTGCGAACTGCCAACTGCAATCTACCGTCTCCATTTACGGGCTCCCGAAGGTACCCTTCGTCCGTCCTGAACGTAGAGGTTGTTCCTGCCAGATGCTCAAAGCCTTGATCCTGTCAATTCTCGTGCTCGCGGCCGCGGTCGCCGCCGCGCAAGACGCGAAGATCAAGCCCGGCGACAGGCTGAGGCTCCTTTGCGAGGAGGAGGCGACCCTCAACAGGGAGTACACCGTCTCCGACGCGGGCATCATCCTCGTCGACTTCCTCGGAGCAATCAAGGTCGAGGGGTTTACGGAGCAGGAGGCCGCACTTGCGATCGCGAAGCAGCTGATCGACGAGCGAATCCTCCGCAGTAATCCTTCCTTCAGTTATTGATCCAAGGCATGAAGATACGAAAAAAAGTTCTGCTCTGCGTCGGAATATTGATCGTGACCACGTTGCTACTGATGGTTATAGCCTTCAATGTTCCGATCAATACTGAAGATATTCCAGGGACATATGAAGGGACATTCGAACCAATTACGGGCCCTGTAAAGAACAGGATCGTCATAAACCCAGATGGGACTTTCGTGCAGACTGTGACAGCCACTTCTCCCGTCATTAATGCCAAGGCAAGTGGCACTTGGGAATACAGTGAGCACAAGAGGTATATAGTTTTTAGCAAAGAGTTATTTTTATTGCGCGTCGACGCCCTTGGCAAACTTGAAGAGGGTTTTCCTCATGACTCGTCAAAGGGGGTGTCAATCTGGGCTGTCAGACGAGGCTTCTATGGCATTCAATTAGGCGTACTTCCCGCTGTACGGCACTACAGGCAGGACTAGAACGTGATTTCATGCCTCAGGACGCGCAGGCCGAAGGGTGAGGGCAGCGCGCTGTACGTCCTGGGGCTTCTCGATGCCGGGCGCGTGCAAAGCCTCAGGACTTGGTTCCGTGGAGCTCATGGTTCGCGGCCTGCGCGTCATGAGGCATAGAACAACTTATTTTCTGACAAATTATTAACATGTACAGACATTAATTATGAAGAATTTTGAGAACATGTTTCCACTATATTATATATTCTGGAAGAAGGAGACTATAGAAAAATACGACGATGCATATGATCTGACGACTGAATTGGAGTTTTATGACAGTCGTCATTCAGGCTATAGAGAAGACGGTGTCGTCATTGATAGAAAAGGGCGACCTGTACACCTCAAATTAGAAGGCTTACAGATATTAGAACTTTCAGAATCTGACGAACCTATCGATCAGCGCGCACTTCAGATATTGTTGCGGTACATTGAGCAGGGCGAGCCTCCGAGTTCTGTGTACTAGCAGAATTGATGACTGAACCTAGGTGACGCCAGCGTAGGTTAGATGACCCCTTCGACTAAAGCCGACTAGGCCAGTGCACTCGATGAGCGCCCAAGTGGAACTTAAGTGGAACTTTACGATCCGAAACAAGCTGGCACGGGCGGGCACGGATTGGACGATTTAGGTCCAGTCGGTGGTATCAGCGGACACCAGCTGGCACCAAGGACACCACTGAAAATGCGAGGGTCGGCGGTTCAAGTCCGCCCTGCGGCACCAGCGTCAGCTTTCAGTCGGCGGTTGGCAGTTTCCAGTCTGCAGTTGTTCGCCAACTCCCCGACTGCCAACTAACCCCCTCAGAATCAGGCTCCCGAAGGTACCCTTCGTCCGTCCTAAACGTAGAGGTTGTTCCTGCCAGATGCTCAGACCGCTGATCCTGTCAATTCTCGTCCTCGCGGCGGCGTTCGCCGCGGCGCAGGACGCGAAGATCAAGCCCGGCGACAGGCTGAGGCTCCTTTGCGAGGAGGAGGCGACCCTCAACAGGGAGTACACCGTCTCCGACGCGGGCATCATCCTCGTCGACTTCCTCGGC
>JAPUHZ010000278.1 GCA_027297485.1 Deltaproteobacteria bacterium | reverse complement strand
AAACAAAAGCGGCGGTTCCATACGGGCCGCCGTTTTCTTTTCAGGTGAGCATCTAACCCGCCAAACGCAATTAAAGCGTCGATTAATTGTGTCCTGGGAGGAAATTAAGGTCTGCTAGGTCGGTTTGACGTAACTGCACGTTATCGGATATTGTCCCGCTGCAGAACAAGGGGAAACCGTGTCGGGCCGTTTTCGTGGCCGTTCCGAGCTCCCCAAGGCTGCTTGCCTGGGGAAGCGCACACCGAATTTGAGTCCAATGCAGCCAACCCCGAAAAGCAAGTTCCTATCATTAATACGAAGCCGGCGAGGAGCCCAATGAAGCCAAGCCCCGCAAACAGCTCAATGCACTCAAAAGCAAACAGTTCCCAAGCTGGGTTGGGTGCGCATATGGAGAATTTTATTGATCGTGGTATTCTTTATCACAAATTTAGCATACCGATCCGCTGAGTATGAAGGTTACTTCCACAGTCTATAGGTCACTGCCATTGGCTAATGTCGTCAGCCGCTCGAATTTCACCCGAGGTCGCGCCACTGCTCTCTTGGAGTTGCTCGGTTCGGCCGATGGGCGGCGCGAGCTCGCCCGCGAGCTCGAAGCAATTCTCTTCTGTCATGCGCTTGACGCGCACTGGCCGGCGACCGCCGACCGAGAGTATGGAGGCTACCTGACTGATCTTGACCAACGCTGGAGGCCCTGTGGGGAACAGTCGAAGTCACTCGAGTTCCAGGCCCGCCAGACGTGGGCCTACGCGCGCGCCGCCCGGCTATATCCTGGGCGTGGGTATGACGGAGCCGCCCAGCATGGCTTCGAATTCCTGCGTCGGGCCATGTGGGACGATGACCACGGCGGGTTTTTCACCCTGGTCGACCGACAAGGGCGTCCCCTCAAGCAGGGGCGCAAGCACCCACATGGGTGCACCTACGCCATCGAAGCGTTCCTAGAGCTTTCGCCGCTCATCGGCGATGCTGAGACCCGACTGTGGGCGGGACGGGCCTTTGACTGGCTCGAGGCGGTCGCGTGGGATAGAGAACACGGGGGGTATTGGGGTGACTACACCCGAGCAGGCATCCGCATTGATGCGGACGATCTATCGCCTGAGGACCGCTATGACTGGCTCGGCACGCCATACGGTCTCAAGGATATGAATGTCCCTGGTGATGCGCTCGGAGCCCTTGGGGCCCTCGTCAGGTATGGATGGGGAGAGCGAGCCGTCGCCAGACTCGAGTGGCTCTATCGCCATTATGTCGACCGGCTGGTTACCCCATACGGCCTCATGTCTTACTTCTATACGCGAGACTGGACTCCGCTGCCGGACATCCCCCGCTCCGGGCATCCTCTGCAGTTAATCGAAACCCTAATTTCGGCCGCAGGCCCGTTGGACCGAACCGCGGAGGCCATCTGCGTGGCTGAAAAGCTGGTTCGGCGTTACCGGAGCTTCTTCGCCCACGCAGAGGGTGGGTTAATCTTCGCCCGCTCGATACAACCCTCGCCGTTTTATGACATCGATCTGTCGGTCCGCGAGCGGACGTGGTGGGTTCAGACAGAGGCCAGCCGGGCCTTTCTGCTTCTGGCACTCCTCTGTCCCGACGATCCGTCGCATCGAGAAGCGTTCGCCGGGCAGTGGTCGTTTGTCGAGGGCCACATGGTAGACACGCGTTTCCACGGATTCTTTGAGAGCGCGGAGGAAGGCCGGAAGGCCCGCCAGTGGCTTTCACCATTCCATTCGAGCAGTCGAAAGACCCATCTGTGGAAGGACGTCTCACACGAGGCGCATATGCTGATGGACGCTGTCGGCTGGCTACGGGGCGGACTATTACGAATCAGGTCGACAGGCGGCACGTCTGGTAGACAAGATTCTCAAAGGGGCAAACCCAGCAGAGATCCCGGCGGAAGTGATCACGAAGATCCAGTTCACGATCAATCTGAAGGTGGCGCAAGCTCTGGGGTTCACGATCCCGACAGCGGTGCTGTACCGGGCGGATAAGGTGATTAAGTAGGCAACGGTATATGATGCGCCAATTTAACCGTCCAAGACTCAATTAAATAGCTCTTTAATTGAGTCCTGGCGGTCTAACCCTCAGCAAACCCAAGCCCAGAGCGGCTCCGAGCCTAAATAGAATTGACATTTTATGAGTTGCGTCTGAGAGGTCTTAGAAGGGCTAATTGCCAATCAAGGTATCTCTGACCACTGTCCGCCTTTTGTCCGTGTACGTGTGCAGACAAGCCCCAAAAGCTGCCAAGCACGCAGACCTTTGGGGCTTGAAATGGTTGGGTTCTGTAGGCTGGTTTAGGCTGCTGTCATCATCGGAGATAGACTCACATGCAAGAGGTCGCTGGTTCGAGTCCTGCTGCGACCACCAGGATTCATAGATACCCTTCCCAAGCCGTTTTAGCCGATAGATAAACAATCAGCTCTTTTGACTCTTCATCGATGATGCCCCTATTCTTCATTACCGCTTCTCTTTCTTCAGGTAGTCCTTCGCGTGGGGTTTTTAAGGCGCAAGTAAGGAAAGGAAGGAAGGGTGAAGGTTAGGTGTGGCAAGACGAAACCTGTCAGATTTGGTCATATTTGTCCAATTTGGTAACTGGCTCGTCCCTTAGAGTGGTTTGTCGGAATTATTCCCCAAACTGGAAATTCTTTGGAAAAACAATGCCTTTTTGTCCCATCGGGGTAATATGGATATATTTGGCATGAACCATGCTTATTCCAATCCCCTGTATGGAACTTAAAAGGAATCCAAGTTATAAGAGGAAGGAGTGATAACCAGTGGAAGAAATAATGACTCCAACCGAGGTAGGGGAACTTCTCAAGATCCATGTAAAAACCGTCTATAAATTGGCGGAGAAGGGGATCATCCCCGGGAACAGGATCGGGCGTAGCTGGCGCTTCAGCAAAAGCGATATTCTAGACCAAGTGTCCGACAAGCAGAGGGGACGGTCAAGGGCGATTCAGGGCTCCTCTGTTACTAAGGATTTCCCTAAAAAGTGAAAGTTGTTATTTTTGTTGAACCCAATGAAGATGTGTCCGGTAAAGCACCAAGAAGAAATCTCTGATGATACAACCAGAACCTATTGAAGAGTTGCATAAGCTCCTTACCGAGCAGAAACGGGTGGCAGAGAAAATACGGGAGGTCCAGGGATCCCTATCCCTGATTAAGAAAGAAATCTCAGACTCTTTAGTGCATCAATATGTAATGGCGACAGAAGAGAAGATCGCAATCAAGGAGGATCTGATGAGAGAAGAACAATCCTATGAACGACTGCTTCAGGCTCTTCGGGATATGCATAGGGAAATTGAAGAACGGATTCGGCCAGTCGAGGAACAGATTATCCAGGCTGAGGCGGACTACTTCAAAAGTCTGTTCGAGCAGCAAAAAAATGCGCTGGCCGATTGTCTGAGCAAGATCGACCAGAAAATACTCGAATGCCATTCACATCTAGTGGAGTACAATCGCATTCATGCCGATACGAATAAGCTCAATGAGCGACTTTCGAGACTTGGCTCAGAGCCCCTGCCGATACCCGAGTTTTTTCCAATTGCCAGCCTAGCAGATTTCATCATAGCGCGTATCGAGGATTTAAGATCGCAGGGAAAGATGTAGTTTTAAGCGATTACCGAGATTTACCCTGCTAAATTGGGTGGTCTTTTTGGAAGAGGAAAACTCCCGGCTCCCAACTTTGGGGAATTCCAATGGTGCGCCCGCCGAGAATCGAACTCGGACTTAGGGTTCCGGAGACCCTCGTGATATCCTTTTCACTACGGGCGCTGCGGTTTTTCTATCACTCGACTAGGGAGGAGTCAACGTTCTTGGCTTCGCTTATGATGCCGAGCATCTCGGCGTGAATAAGCCCATTGGATCCTAGGATCTCCTCACCCCATACGGAGAATTCGTTTCCAGCAAAGCCGGTGATGGTTCCTCCGGCCTCTCGGACAATGAGACTACCCGCCGCTGTGTCCCAGGAATGGAGCTTTAACTCCCAGAATCCATCGATCCGACCGCAGGCAAGGTAACAGAGGTCGAGGGCTGCTGAGCCGTTGCATCGGACCCCCTGACTACGGACCATGAAGGCCTTGAGAAAGGTCAGATAGAAGGCGGCCCTTTCCCTTCGGTCATAAGGGAAACCGGTCGCTAACAGGGCTCTGTCCACGTGCGTTATCTTTGAGGTGTGAATCGGGTTTCCGTTAAGAAAGGCCCCCTCCCCTCTGGCTGCTTTGAAGCTCTCTTCTCGCAGGGGATCGTAGACCAAGCCCAGGATAATCTCTCCCTCTCGCTCGAGGGCGATAGATATACAAAAATGGGGATAGGCATGGGCAAAATTAGTCGTGCCATCCAACGGGTCGATGATCCAACGATATCCGCTCTGAGACCCAACAATGGTCGTTTCTTCTTCGGCAAGTATGGAATGGTCGGGGAAGTGCTTCTGCAGAACATGAACGATCCGCTCTTCGGCTTGGCGATCGACCGTAGTCACCAGGTCGATGGCTGACTTGTAATGGATTTGTTTAGTTTGCTGCCAGTTCTCCCGAATTAGTGCCCCTGCAGTCTGAGCGGCCTGCCAGGCGGCAGAAAAAAAATTTTCCATTTTCATATCCCCTTATAGATACTTGGCAACTCCTTAAACACTATGTTACCTAAAGAAGAGTGAAGATTCGAGCGCCTGCAAAGGTCAATCTCTGCCTTCGAGTAGTCGGCATGAGGAAGGACGGCTACCATCTCCTGGATACCGTGATGGTTCCTATTGGGCTGTATGATGAAATTCAGAT
>JAPUHZ010000277.1 GCA_027297485.1 Deltaproteobacteria bacterium | reverse complement strand
ACGACCACCGTGAGATGAAAAGACGCGGGGAGTGGATGGACCCTGACTTCAATAAACGGGATTCCTTCCACGCCACTATCAAACACCCCCGCATGAATGCCGAGGAGTGGACCCAAGCCTACGAAGAGGCATGGAAGACCTTTTACAGTAAGGAAAATATGATCCAGATCCTGTCGCGCTGGACCCACAACCCCAAGGTCTATTGGGACCTCATGTCGATATTCTTCTGGTATAAAAATGCTGCGCTCATCGAGAAGGAACATCCGATGATTGCAGGCTTCTTCCGTTTAAAGGAGCGGCTGTCTCGCAGACCTGGTTTTGCCATCGATTCCCTGCCGGTCCATCTTTGGAAGCGCACCAAAGAAGTCATCCATCTCTTCATCTCTTGGGCGAAATTCCTTAAGGAGATGGAAGAGGTCTGGCTCCAGACGCGCAAGAAGAGCGAAAAGGAAGAGAGATGGCTCGAGGAGATTCAGAGAATTCAGGGGGAGATATGGCAGGCCCTCAAGGTTGCAGAATGGCAAAAGGTTTACAGCAATGCTAAGGCGACACTCCCTGCCAAGGCCAAGACCTTGCTGGATCCGTTTGAAGAGCTATCCTCAAAGATCCTGTTCTCCCGGAAGGACCTGAACGCGTTTCTGAAGCAATGGGAGGGCCTACAAGCCAGGATACAGGAACTGCGGCTTCATTATTTTACCCGAGAAGGAGAGCCCGCCCGGAGATGGCTCGATGAGATGTCCCGTATCCACAAGAGCATCCGACCCGGAAACAGGATACAGGAATGGCAAGAGACATATTCTCGTTTGAGGCACCGGCTCCCATCAAAATTCTCCTTCCCCCATCTCAAGTTCGACCCCTTGAGCAATCGGGCTACCTATTCCCGTCAGGACCTCCAGCGATTTTGGGCCGACACCCTGCAACATCTACGAGGCATGAGGTTATGGAACATCCATCCCTGGAAATTGGCTACAGCTCTTATTAAGGACTTCTCTTTGACCACATCCTTTGCCTTTACCTTCAGGACCTACTCCCGGATGGAGTAGGTTCACCGACTACCTCGGTTTCTGTTGAAGATCCCATTCCCCTTCTACGCGCCGGTGAGACGCATACCCCCATCCACGGGAAGTATTGCCGCGGTGACTAACGAGGCCTCGTCGGAGGCGAGGTAGAGCGCCGCCCGAGCGATGTCGTCCGGCTGGCCGATGCGCCCCATAGGGACACGCTTCGCATAACGGGCCAGCTTTTCAGGCGTGGAGGTGTCAACCATGGGAGTTTGCGTGGGGCCTGGACAGATGCAGTTAACGCGGATCTTTTGCCGCGCATGATCCGCAGCCATCGCCTCGGTAAGCGTGATCACTGCTCCCTTCGAAGCGCAGTAGGCAGCACGGCCGGCCTGACCGGCCATGCCAGAGCGGGCGGACAGATTGATGATCACCCCTCCTCCTCTTTTAACCATTTCCGGGATGGCAAGGCGGGAGACAATAAAAACTCCCCGTAAATTAGTATCAACGGTCCTATCCCAATCCTCCTCGGATATCTCAGTGACGCTACCCGTGGTTCTAATGCCGGCACTGTTGACCACGATATCCAACCCCCCGAAATTCTTTACCGCCTCAGCAACTACCGCCTTCATCTGCTCCATTCTCCTAACATCCCCAGCCCGAAAGAGCGCCTCCCCCCCATCGCTTTGAATCATCTGAAGAGTTGCCCTACCTTTTGCTTCCGTCATAGAGGTCCCCATCACGGCGGCACCTTCACGAACATAAAGCCTGGCTATCGCTTGTCCCAGGCCAGAACCAAACCCGGTCACCAAGGCAACTTTTCCTTTCAGTCTCATAACCCCCTCCTCTGCTTATTTTCTCAAGGTTTATTTCCTACCACTCAACTCCGGATCATGCAATCAACCCCTGCCCTTTCCGTATTGACTCCACAGAACCTCCCTGCTACGCTTTACGACAATCGCGTCTGGAGTAATCAAGTTATATCGACCACGGGGTTTGGGCCCCGCGGTCGACCAAAGGGAAGAGCTGCCGCTTCTCCCCTTTGGAAACCTCATCGGCTTTGTGCCCGCGGCAAGCCGCGGGGTATGCTAATAAATCATATGGCCGGAAACAACGAGTGCAGGATACCCGTAACCATCATCACCGGCTTCCTCGGAGCCGGAAAAACCACCCTGCTGAACCGCATCCTAACAACCGAACACGGCTACCGCATAGCGGTCATAGTGAACGAGTTCGGAGAGGTAGGCATCGACCACCATCTACTTCTCTCTTCCGACAAGGACATCGTCCAGATGAACAACGGCTGCATTTGTTGCACCGTGCAGGGGGATTTGCTGGCCACCCTTTTTCGGCTCCTCGACCGAAAATCCAACTTTGACACTCTGGTTATTGAAACAAGCGGTCTTGGCGACCCTGCCCCGGTCGCGCAGACCTTTTTCGTAGACGAAATTATCCGCAGAGAATTCCTCCTCAATGCAATTGTAACCGTCGTCGACGCCAAACATGTCTGGAGTCACATCGAGAGCTTCATCGAAGTGAAAGAGCAAATCGCTTTTGCAGACGTTATTCTTTTAAATAAAATTGACCAAGTAACCCCCGAGGAGCTAGAGAGCCTCGATGAAAAAGTCCGTAGGTTGAACAGCACAGCCAAGATCTTTTACACAAAACATTCTGATCTTGATATTACCACTCTTCTTGAGACGAAAAACTTTCACTTGGAACAAAAGCTGACCGTTACTCCTGACATTTTCTCTGGGAACCACGATCACACTGCGGATATTTGTACGGTCTCTCTAGTTGAACCAGGAGTTCTCGATGGAAGAGAAGTCAGCCATTGGTTCCGTACTCTTCTCAATAAACTTGGGCCCAATATTCTCCGTATGAAAGGAATTCTCAACCTTCGAGGAGATTCTCATCAGTTTGTCTTCCAGGGAGTTCAAATGATGTTTGACGGTCGCCCCGGTCGGGAATGGGACGAGGGTGAAACCCGACTCAATCGGCTTGTCTTTATCGGCCGGGATCTCGACCAGGCCAAATTACTCGATGGTTTTAAGAGCTGCCTCTCCTCTGGAAACGGAGCGCCCTCATCCAGTGCCGACCCTTTTGGCCGCCTCGAAGATATCTCACCCTTCACTCTTGATCAGATTAAGTACTGGACTAGGCAAAATTTGGGATTCCCACCGGATGCCCCGATTGTCATTAAAGAGGTCCCCTGTGTGAAACCAGGGTGTCCACCGATTGAAACTGCCATAATGGTTTTTCTCAAAGGCGAGCCACCGCGATTCTACAAAATCCAGAAGACCATTAACGAGATTACTTTCGATCACGTCTATGACCTGATCGAAAATCCTATGCCCTGCTGTTAAAGAGTGATGGAGCCACCCTGCGAGGCAAAAAAACAGCCTGTCCCCTTTCTTTCCAAGGAATTGCATCTAATGGTCCAGCCGGTCGCCTTCAATGGGATGGTGGGCCACACGAATCTCACGCTGACGTTGTGCGAGATAACCGCCTAAGGCAGCGGCTGGAACGGTAACCAGGTACCCAACAACCTCGTACCACTGAGGAACAGGACTGCTCTCCACCAACATGACTTCCTGCAGAGCAACTAAGACAAGGGAGACCAACCCCACCAGCGTTCCATGCTTTACCTCAACGTCCTTGGCAAGGCGCCCAGAAATGTAACCACCCAGGACGGTACAAAGAACCCCGATAATTCCGAGGATAAGGAGGTGCTCCGGAGAGGCTAACAGTTTTTTTATGGCTTCTTCGGAAAGATCTCCATTCTCCACCCCCTCCTTTATGGAAAAGACAATCAAGTAAAGAGTCCCCAGCACGGCAGTTGAAACGTAGTCAACGATTACCCCGGCAACGATCGGGCGAATCCGCACGCCAGTTAGGATTCCGACAGGCTCGATCGGGGGAGGGATATTTTCCGGACGTTGGCGATTGGAATCCATACACTTTCTCCGAAGGGCAACTGTCTAGGCTCTTCTTCGATAGAGCCCACGACAATTCCCGGTGGTTTTAAAACCGTGGTTAGGTGGAAATGCTGATATCGGAGACCGCAAAATGCGCAGCCCGTTTAATATCCTGAGCAATTGTTTTAGGCAATAGCGACAGGACAAAACGAATTAATGCCGAGCCGAACTTCTCCTTACCGACTCGATCACTGAACCCCCATGTTGGATCATCTCCCGAAGCATTCTCGGCGTACAAAAAGATCTTCTCGAAAAAGTTTTCGACGCTGACTATCGCCCCGTCCCTCTTCATCTGGTCGAGAGAGCACGTAATTGCTGAAC
>JAPUHZ010000276.1 GCA_027297485.1 Deltaproteobacteria bacterium | reverse complement strand
ACATCACCCGCCGACGACACGAGCAAACCCTGTGGCTGATACATCCGCTTCCAATAGTCCAGCACATCCCGACGCGTGATGCGCCTGACGGACTCAATGGATCCTGAGAGCAGCGCACCTAAGGGATGTTCCGGCCAGAGTAATTCACTGAATAAATCGTGTACCAATTGTCCCGGAGCATCTTCATACATCCGAATCTCTTCAAGAATCACTTCGCGCTCTTTCTCGAAATCGGCGGCCGCCAATCGCGGGGATCGGATCATGTCCCCGAGCACGGCCACAGCGCGCGCCCAGAACCGGTGCGGCACTTTGGCCATGTAGCAGGTGAACTCCTCCGCCGTGAACCCGTTGAGCACACCGCCCACACCCTCTATCTGCTGCTTGAGTTGCTCACAGCTGCGCCGATGCGTCCCCTTGAAGAGCAGATGCTCGACGAAATGCGAGATCCCAGAGCGCCCTTCTCCCGATAAAGGCTTTCTTTCATAACCAGGGTGTGCATGATGGGGAAAATGCCCGTCTTGCGGTAGTAGTTGCGTTCCACTTCTCGATAGTTTGGGAAAAGTCGTTGCACCTGGGAGCTGGTGCCCAGGCATGCAGGCTTTCTGGCACCCATTGCGGCATCCAGCTCGCCATTCTCTAACATATCGTTGAGTGTCTTACCTTCTGGGATGAAATCGAGGGATACATGGCCCTCCGGTTTGAGATCTAATACGTCAGGTCGACGTGGGGCGTTCATACCACCCTCAAACCAGTGGATCTTGTTCAACGATACACCATACTCCTGTTGGAGAATGCCCCTTATCCAGACCGCTGCCGTTTGCCGATATTCCGGCACTCCAACCCTTTTCCCCTCCAGGTCTTTCGGGGTTTTGATGTCGGCCTGCGTATTGACAAAGATAAATCCGTGACGGAACATCTTTGAGGGGAAGATGGGCAGGGCAATAAAAGGAAACTCGCCCTGCGGTCTCAGAGTAAGATAAAGTGAGCTTGACATCTCAGCAAGGTCGAAGGCGTGGTGCTTCACCATCCGGGCAAAAATTTCAGGCGGTGACTGAATGGCAAGGTAAGTAAGGTCAATTCCTTCCGGTTGCACGACGCCGTTCCACAGAGCCTCGGTACGGTCATATGCTCCGCATGCCAGTGTTAACGAGAGTTTGCCCATGGTTTTCCCCTATTTTCGATGGGGTAAGACTTCACCCCGCTCACTCTCCAGATCGGCAGCGCAGCCGAGGCCATATAAGGACTGGTCGATGAGTATCAATATCGTTTCCACGTTGCTCTCGATTCCAGCGATATCACACCCATCAAGAGTCTGCACCTGTTTACGGATCTGTGTTAAGTCCTTGACCAACTGTTGGACGCATTTTGGATTCATCGTCATTTACCAAGCCTCTGGTCGATAATTTTCTGTGCTTTGTCTGCTACGCGCGGTAGCGAACCGTACTCCAGGACTTCGATGTTAAATCTCAGAAAAAGCCTCTGATAGAACTTTTTCTCCAGCTCCCGTTTTATTTTTTGGGATCGAGCGGGAGAAGTATTGGGCAGTGGTTCAACCCTCAAAGTGATTTCATCGGAATTATCGCAGGTATGAATAATGGCCTGATACTGCTCACCAATTCCGGGCTGTTCCTGAACGATTGTTTCGATTTCACTGGGCGATAGGAGGACACCACGAACTTTTCGCATATCGTCCATCCTTCGGACAATGGCTCCGTTTTGTGTACTCTGCAGCGAAAGAAAGCTTCTACCGCACGGACAGCCCTCGCTGCGGCTACGGCGAACAATGTCCCCAGTCCGATAACGGACTAGGGGCATGCTTCTGCGAAACAACGTCGTTATTATGAGCTCGCCATCTTCCCCGGGATGAACCAGCTGGTCATCCTCATCTAGGATCTCGGCAATGAGATAGTTCTCCTGCACATGATAAAGATTGGGGTTCTCTGGGCATTCAAAGGCGATGCCACCGGTTTCAGTGCTGCCAAGACGATCATAAACTGCAGCTCCCCAGCACTGTCTCAACTTTTGTTTTAGTTCTGGCGGGTTTGGCTCTGCCGTGGTGACCATAAGACGGATTTGGCAGTCTTTGGCCAAATCAACACCAATGCTGGGAGCGATGGCCGCCAGATGCATGGCATAGCTGGGAGTGCCCAACAATACCGTGACCTTGTAGTCAACGAGGAGACCAATGCGGGCTTCGGACGTCAGCCCTCCCGCTGCCACCACCGTGGTGCCGATGCGATCCAGACCACTCAGGTAGGACCAGAAAGCGATGTGAGGACCATAGCTAAAAGCGGCCAGCGCCGTATCCTCTCGACGAACCCCCATGGCAAAAAGGGCCGAGGCCGCCAGGTCGCTGTAGGCGATCCAGTCCCGGCGGGAGTCGGGAAAGCGTGTAGGTGTCCCGCTCGTGCCGGAAGTCTGGTGCCAGCGCAGCAGGTCTCGATTAGGGAGCAAAGGAAGGGTGGTCTCCAGAGCCTGCTGCATGTGTTTTTTTTCTGAAAAAGGTAAACGGTGTAGATCGGCAAGTCCTCTGAAGTTCTTTGCCTCTAGCCCCGCCATTCGAAATCTTTCCCGATGATAAGGGTTCCGCTGCTCAAGATAGCGCACCAAAGCGAACAACTGCTGGGATTGAAATTCCTCAAGCGCCCTGCGGGAAAAAGTCTCTGTCAGATTCCAGCATTGCTTCATTTCATCTTGCACCGGTTACCATCTCTTGCAGAGCTTCTCACAGTCGCGGGGGCCTACCTCCTTGCCCTTCCTCCACCTGCTCCGCTGCCTCGAAAATGTCTGTGTACGGCCTTCCTGGTAAGGAATCTCCCAGCTCCTCCACCACCTTGACTCCCCAGGGCTGAGGATCCTTCACCCCTACCGCGGATCGAACCCATAGCTGATCCCAATGGACAAGGGCGTCGGGCGCGCGCGAGACAAGGGCTCGAACGATGCGGGCGTTGTATTTTCGCGGCCCAGCTGACAGATCGCGCAAAGTGAGAATCAGCTGCCTGTTTTCCTTTACATCCTCAAGACGCTTTACAAAACACTCATACTCCACTTCGACTCAGCTCCTGTAAATCGGAAGCCTGTTACAGACCGTAGGCCTCCCAGTTGGCCAGAACTTTTTGTTGTATCTCCTCAGGGTAAGTGCCTTCAAAGGTAGCTTTTACTGGTGTCTCTGAGAGATCCCAGTGGGGCGGCCACGTCGCATCGAAGGCAGCAGTTGCTCCCGCCCTCCTGGAACGCTCTTCGTGGTCATAGTAAGGTGTAAGGGTCTGAGCACGCCCCTCATAGGTGTTGATCAAGATTCCACGCCCCGGATGGCACTTGGTAGAAAAGGCATGGATGACCTCGCTGAGATTGAACACGTTCACATCCTGGTCCACGATGAGAATTTTTGACAAGTAGGCTCGGCGAGCGGTAAGCGCATCCAGGACTTTTTGGGCTACCTCTCGTCCACCCTTTTTCACGGCGACGACGGCCAAGTGGGTTGCCCCTTCGGGGGGAACATAGACTGCTGTCACCGCAATTCCCTCCCGCTCGAGTCGCCGCTGAATCGCTACCCCTCCGCCCAAGGAGGTGACGATGGAAGTGCAGTCCTTCAGGCCGGTACAGTCCATAGTAAAGATGGGATCGTTACGGTGGGTGATGGCTTGGACGTGACACAGCACGCCCCTTCCCATCTCCCCCGAGCGATAACCCGGATACTCACCATAAGGGCCTTCATGGGCGATGCGATCGGGAAGGATTTCCCCTTCGATCACGATCTCAGCGGTGGCGGGGACCAGCAAATCGTTGGTTTCGCAGCGAATCAGCTCCACAGGCCTGCCAGCCAGCCCTCCTGCCAGCGCCGACTCTTCACACCCCAAACGATAGGTCGAAGTAGCAGCCAGATGGCTCGGCAGATCGGCGCCAATGGCGATGGCAACAGGCATGGGCCGGTTGTGGGGCACGTACTTCTCCTGAAGTACCTTGCCCAAGTGGCTGGTGGGCAAAGGCCAGCCCGTTAGAAATTTATCATTGTGGACCATGAAGCGGTAAGTGCCCCAATTGACCCAGTCCGTCTCCGGGTCTCGACTCACCACAATGCACCAGGTTCCAAGATAACGCCCCCCGTCTCCTTCGTGGATCATGGGGGCCGGCAGCGCGTTCAGGTCAATGTCCTCGCCTGTCAGAGTATTCTCCTTGCAAGGAGCATCCTTGACGATGCAAGGTGAGATGGGGTTGGCCTCACTCTTCATATACTCCCGGTAGAGGTCAGGGATGGGTGTGTCTGGACGCAGGCCGAAAGCCGCGGCCGCACGCCGCCAGGTGGCGATGGGATTCGCTAGGATGCTGTAATGAGGATAATCGACAATGTGGCGAAACCAGACGGCAGGGCCATCCAGCTCGCAGGCTCGTCGACTAATGGCCCCCAGTTCAAGATCCCAATGCACCTCCTGCTCGACAACGGCCACATCTTTGGTCTGTTGGAGAACCTCAATAAATGCCCGTAAATCTTTTGGTGTCGCTGTTTCCCTCATATACGGCTCTCTTCCCTCTTTTTAGCGTCTGTCACATGCACCGGAGTCATTCATGAATTCAGAAGATCGGAAGATAAGAGGTTGCTTTTTCAAAGCGATGGTATTTTGCGCCCAAAGAAGTGTTAAGGCAAGGGGTTTTTGACGGAGTCAGGAGAGGAGGAGGGCGGAGAGGCCACTATTTTACATACACCGTTTTGACGTTCACGAATTCACGGATTCCAAAGCTGGACAGCTCTCGCCCGTAACCGGACTGCTTGATCCCCCCGAAGGGCAGACGCGGATCGGATTTGACAAAGGCA
>JAPUHZ010000275.1 GCA_027297485.1 Deltaproteobacteria bacterium | reverse complement strand
GATCGGTAGGCCCCCAATAGGACGTCACTCGAGGCCCGATTAACCGGGCGATGTGATTCACGCCGGAATCGATGGTCACGAGCTCGTCCACCCCACTGAGTATCCCCCCGAGCTCTTTCAAACTAGTCTTTCCCACCAGGTTGACCACTTCGCAGTTCTCCAGTCTTTCCGCGAGCACTCGCTCAAACTCCTCAGACACGGAGACTCGAGAGGAATCGCCAAGGATAAGCAAGCTCACACCTACGGTCCCAATCTTTTCCTGTAACAGGTGAGACCACTCCTGAGCCGTAAATTCCCTCTCCTTGCCCAGCTCGGAACAAAAGGGCGCCAGAGCCCAGACTTTATCGAATTTGTATACCTGATGATTCCATTCGAAGGCGTTTTCCGATGTGAACCAATCGACGGTCTTGCCGATATCGATCTCGGTCCCGAACATCGTGGCAAGCTGATTGTAGCCCGTCGCGATGAGAGAGTTCACATTGAGAAAAAGGAAGTGGGTCCCCAACCCCAATCGCCAACGATTCGTTTCCATGAAGTAGCCAACTCGGTTCCTCGCGCACGTCAATAAGCAAAACACGGTGGAGAGCTTCGAGTGCACTTCCAAATCAATAATACAATCGGCACGCCATGAGCGCAGAATTGCCTTCAGTCCGGACAGGACACCGCTCGGAATCGAGTGCGTTTCGACCAGGACGATATCGTCGAAGATATGCATCAAGTCCGCGTAGACTTTGACGCTCTTGGAACAAACCAATGTCATCTTCACGCCTGGCAATTTGTTGTGAATCGCGAGCAGTGCAGGCAAAGCAACGATAAGGCTTCCCCCACCGAGCATCTTCAAGATGACTAGGTGACGCTTCACCGTGAGTTCGTGGTCGCGACGCAGGAGCGCCCCCAGCAGAATAGCTAGGGGTCTGAACAGAAAGATAAGTGAATGCCCGAGAGCTCTGTCGATTTGTTTGAGGCCTGCCAGAGTCATACTTCAACGCTAAATCGATAACCGAGTTCCAAATGTGGCAGGTTGTTGTGAGGCACCCCCACTGCTCTCGGTTCTTGACATCGGGACCAAAAAATAGGTGTTTCATGATCTGAATAACCTATTTCGGATGCGGGGTCAAGCCGAATTCGAACGGTTCGAACTCGAACGCAGGCATAGGCGCCAGAAGAGGCATCTGTTTAGCTCGTCTCTCGAAGCCTTTCGCCATCTGGTAAGATCACATACGATGCTGAGGATGACCACAGAAGTCTAACTTGGGTCCAGGAAACCGAGTTTTGTCTACGTCCAGAAAACAACGGGCCGGGTATTGGATTGCCGGCGGTCTGCTCGTGTTGATCGGGCTGTTTCTGCCGCGCGATTGGTACGACGCCTTACCCACCAACCCGGATGTGCCGCTGCCTCCGCTCAAGGGGGTCACACTACTACAGTTCGTCTGTATCCTCGAGGGGCTGGTTTTCTTTTGCCTCGGCTGGAGGGGCTGGACCTACGTACGGCTCACTGCGGAGGAGCGACTCCCGATCACGACTCCCGATGGTGATACCGAAATGAAGGAGTCCATATCCAGAAAGCTGCTCGCCGCGATAACTCTACTGGCCCTTTTCCTCCGGATTCTGCATCTGAATACGGATTTCTGGCTCGACGAAATCCGGGCCACGTTGGATGCGGTCGAGATGTCCACGTTACAAGTCATCGGGAGTTATCTCCGCTCCAACGTCCACATGCTCAATACGCTGTTCATGAAGCTCACCATAGAGGTCTTTGGAGAAGCGGAATGGACGGCCCGTCTTCCCGCCGTCCTTTTCGGTACAGCTACGATACCGGCCCTCTACTGGGTCAGCCGCCTGGCACTGTCGCGGGGAGCCAGCCTCGGCGCAGCGCTGCTGCTCGCCGTCTCTTACCACCATATCTTCTTCTCGCAGAACGCTCGCGGTTACGTACTCTATCTCTTCTTTTCGCTCGTCAGTTCGGCCCTCTTGGTACGAGGGTTCCAGGGAGATCGGGCTAACACCTGGATCCTGTATATCCTGACTATGGTTTTGAACTTTGCCTCCCTCTTGATCAGCGTCTTCGTCTTAGCCTCCCACATAGTCGTGGGAGCTATAGCTCTCGGCCTGCTCCAGCTTCGTGGGATTTCTCCGCTCCCGCTGTTCAAGCGATTCGCCATCGTGTTCGGAGTTACAGGCGTTCTCGTCTTTCAGCTCTATTCTTTAATGCTGCCCCAGGTTATTGCTTACCTAAACGTGTCCTACACGACACCAACGAGCGGTTATCCGATTTTTTCCGGAGAGTTCGTGAGGGAAATGATCCGTGGCCTATCGGCGGGCTTTGGCCCGGGACTGTTTCTTGGAGTCGTGCCCTTTCTCATCCTGGCGGGTGCCGGCTTTTTAGTCTTCCTCCGTCGCCAATGGACCCTGGCTTCGGCACTGGCCCTACCCGCGATACTCACAACAGTTTTCTTGATCGTAAACGGGCTGACCGTTTCGCCTCGCTTCTTTCTACTCGGCCTCCCTGTCGCCATCCTCACGGCAATCCAGGCTATCTCCAGTTCCACCAACCTACTGGCAAAGAAGTTGGGCAAGACTTCGGGTTTCTCCCGTAAGCTGGCTACGGCACTCGTGTCGTTGCTCAGCGCAATGTCTCTGTTTTCGCTTATACATTACTACTCGGTCCCAAAACAGGCTTATCGTGCATCTCTGCAATATATCGAAGAAAATCGCCAGCCCGGCGAGATTGTAATCGTGATCCACATTGCCGAACGAGGGTATCGCTACTACGGCCGGGACTTGATCGAAGGCCACGACGTGTTTTTCGTTAGTTCCGAGGAGAAGCTCGATGCCGTATTGTCGGCGCACGGCGAAAGGGACAAGTATCTGGTAACTACCTTCCCTCGGGCCCTTTACCTCGTACACCCGGAGCTTAAGACCCGCATCGAAAAGGGCTGGCTCGTCGTGCAGAGGTTTCCAGGGACGATTGGAGACGGCCAAATCTCCGTGTGGAAGCAGAAGCCGTTATAAAGTCCTGCAGTGCTCTTGATCAGGCTCTGCACCTGAAATCACCCCTGCCTGGATCGCTTGAACCAACCTCTAACGACGTCTCTTAAGCCGAATTGGGGAGCAATCCATCATCGGAGCGGCAGCGGTGGTGACGCGCGACGTGCCGGACCGAGTAAAGGCGATGGGAATGCCAGCCCGCATCATAGCCAAGAACATGGAGGGTCTCTAGGAAAATGGGGATAGCTGGCTCAGTCAAGCCTGCACGACTCAAACACCGCCCACTTCAACGAAATCCTTTCTAAACCCACCCAACTTAGATGCCAAACTTAAATCTCATTTAATCAGCAGCCACAGCTAGAAATGTTTTCGAAGCTTTCATGAGTTTGAACAATGCTGGCGTATACACTCTAAGTAACATCTTAAAGATCATAAAGCGTGACGCATGCTCGAGATAAACCGCCTGCCTGTACTGTTTCCAGATCTGATTTTTGTCAGACATCTTGTTCTCACTGTCGGTAATGCCAGTACTTCTCCAGAGGCTGGTGGGCCAGAGCTACGTATCCACGGCTACGACTAGCTCGTTCCAGTTCATCGCGACCGCCGTGAGGCGTAAATTTCAGATTAAAAGGGGATTTGTTCCTCGCTGGAGTTTGAGGTAGCTGAATCGGCATCCACGGTATCAGGGTAGTCATACCCTGCAAATGGCACCTTGTTGCGCTTTTTCGTGTTGCCTTCGCGGTCCTCGTAATCCTCGATCTCGACCGACACGGCACAAGCGCGTCCCTTGATCATGGCGGGTTTCAGGTCGATCTCACCGGAGACGTCAAGGCCGATACGAGAGCAGAACAGCTTGACACGTGGCTTGGCAGCCTCGCTAAACACCAGGTTGTCAAAGATGTAGCGCCCTACGTATTCCCCGCCTTGGACGACGAATCGGAGCAGCCACATTGCGTCACCAAATTGCGTCGTGCTTTCCTCGACCTGATCTACCTCGCAAGGGTATTTCCCAGGTGGGATTGGTGAGAAATCATTAACATCATCAATCGTACTGAAATCGATTTTAGGCATAATTAGCCTCCCTGTTGTTAGTCCCGCCTTTGTCGGCGAGGACTGATTCAAACTTCGTTAGGATTACACACGCACTTTCCTCTGTGAGCTCATCCAAGCTGTTGGCGCCATAAGCACCCAGTCTTTTGCTGACCTGCACAGGAGTAATTCCAAACCGGACAATGTAGTCCTGGATCTGTTGTTTCTGGGCATCAGTAGCGAAGGCCCGTGGACGCGCTTTGCGTTCTAACAGCTCCTTGCCAAAGATCTCCTCGAAAAGGGCGTAGGACACTTCAAACTCACCATGAGGGAGTTTGTTGGAACGATCTTTCAGGCATTCGCCCAAGAAACGGCCATTGTCGTCCCGGTAAAGACGAACGATGGTGTCAAAGAGGTAGGGTAGAGACTTTTCACCATCGAAAGTCTCACCGATCACTTTCATAAAGGCTCCATCGGCATACTGGACTTTTTGGCGAGC
>JAPUHZ010000274.1 GCA_027297485.1 Deltaproteobacteria bacterium | reverse complement strand
GCTTTTCTGCTGCAGAGCTCCTGTAATATCTCGTTTATTTTTTCACCTCGATCATGTTTGTTCTTAAACAAATAGAGGTATCGTGTTTTCTTCCCTGTATAGAATATCAGGCGGTCGAACACGAACTTCTTCTCAAACACGAGCTCTTTAACCTCGGACAGGTTAATGTCGTACTTCTGGGTCCGGAAAAGTTTACGCGTCATGAAAAACAAAAGGTCGTCGGCTAAGCAGAGGTAGCCTACGTAATTCCGCCCGGGCTCAATCCCCTTGCCGGAAGCGCAACGGACGCAGAAGCCTCCTTCTTTTTTCGAGAAATATCCTTCCGGGAGATGGCGCGTGTAACTGTCAGAGGGTCTATCGTGTAGAGTCGGCTTGTCTGAGCTATCTGGAGACGTGAGCCGTGCGCGGAGAAGTGCTGACAAAGCTACGACCTCGACCCATATCAGGCGGAAGATCTTGGGAGCCAACCAAACAAAAGCAACCAGGAAGGCTATGGTGATAGTCAGCATTAGCGCCGGATAGGTTATGGCAACCCAAGTTCCAATGACCGCGAGAGAGTCTTCAACCACGCTGAGGACGATGTTGCTGAACGGCTCTGGACTTTGATTGACGACTAATCTTGTTGCTGCTTTTGTAAAGTGCGTCGAAAGTGCAACTCCTCCGCAGAGAAGGAACACGGCAACTTCAACTGCCGGGTCTACATTTCCTACCACTGTTACACCCAGAATGGCGGCTCCAAATGGCCGGATGAAAGTGTGGAATGAGTCCCATAAGCTGTCTACCCACGGGATCTTGTCTACAAAAAACTCTACGGTGTACATGATGCCAGCTGCTAACAGCACATAAGGATGCGTCAATATGGATAGGGCAGCTAACTCTGGGGGGAGTTCGATAAACCCATATCGAAGGCCGAGTCCAACGGAGAGAACCGTTGCATAAAGATTGATCCCCGCAACGAAAGCAAGGCCCATAGCGGACCCAAGCAACTGAATCACTTGCATGATTTTCCCTCCCTCCCATTACCCTGAGCTTTTTCGGATCAGGGTTAATTCGTAAGCCGCCGGTGTACCTCGCGGCGACCCCAGGCCAGCAGCAGGGTCGAGATGCCTAGTATGTAGGCGAGATCCCAGAGGATTACAAGTGAAGCCTCGCCCCGAAACGCAGCTCGTGCCAAACGCACAGGATGGAGCAAAGGCAGAGCCTCGGCCACCCATAGCCAGGGTTGTGACAACCGCTCATTGAGCGGGAAGAAGACATCGGAGAAGAGAAAGAGCGGTGTAAGAAATAGCGTAAAGTAAAAACTGAAGAGATCGATGTTTGGTACCCTGAGCGAGAAAACAATCCCGATGGCAGCAAAGAGTAACCCGGCCAGGGGAATAAGGAGCAGGACCCAAAGAGCGGAAGGAAATGGCGTGAGGCCGAAGAGCGCAAGCACGATAAAGAAACAACCACCGTAGACGCTAGAGCGTGTGATTGCCCACAGTATCTCACCGGCTAAGATATCGTCCGGTTCGACGGGTGTGGTCAGCATAGCGTCATAAGCCTTTTCAAAGGTGAGCCGCACATAGATGTTGTAGGTGACCTCGAAGCTGGCGCCGTTCATTGCCGCGACACAAACCAAAGCCGGCGCCAGAAAGGCGATGTAAGAGGTGCCGCCCATCTCCGTGATATAGGCTCCCAAGCCGATGCCGAGCGAGACTAGGTAGAGAACGGGCTCAAAGAAGTTCGGCAGGATGTTCCACTTCCATGTGCGGCGGTACATAGTCGCATTTCGCCGCCAAACGGAAAGTGCATGTGGCACAGAAACACTCATTGGCCACCCTCCAGACGGGTACCTGTTAGGGCAATGAACACGTCTTCGAGGTTGGTTGGTCGGGCAACCATTTCCCGACGGTCACCTTGGTCACGATGGCGAATATGATCGATAAGGGAGGTCGCATCGTCAAGGTAAAACATGACGCGCCTACCCACGCGCAGTCGATGACGGGGCACGTCGACACCGTTAAGAAGGGCTGACTCCTCTTGGGGAGAGCAGTCGAACTCAACCGTTTCTCGTGCGAGATGTATGGTGATGAGGTCTCTGGGCGCTCCCTCGTCGACAACCTTTCCTCCTGAGATAATGGCAACGCGGTCGCAGAGTCGCTGGGCTTCGTCCATGTAGTGGGTCGTAAGCAGGATAGTCTTGCCCGCCGCTCGTAGATCGCGTACGCGAGACCACATAGCGAGGCGTACCGCCGGATCGAGTCCAGTGGTTGGCTCATCGAGTATCAGCAATTCCGGATTATTTATGAGGGAAAGCGCAATGGCCAGTCGTCGTTGAAAGCCTCCTGATAGATGCCGAACGGGCACCTTTGCATGGGAGCTTAGATCCAGGAATTCGATCAGCTCGCCGATTCGGCGTGAGATTTCAGGCTCGTGTATTAAATGGTAGCGACCGAAGACTCGGAGGTTTTCTTCGGGCGAAAGGGCCTCGATCAGGACGTTCTGCTGTAGCGTTACTCCAAGCCGCGATCGGACAGCACGTGGATTACGGGAGACATCGATCCCGAACACCCGGACTGTGCCGCTGGTTGGCCGCGTAACGCCGTAGGTCATCCGTAGCGTTGTCGTTTTTCCTGCGCCGTTTGGACCCAAAAGGCCGAAGCACACACCGGCCGGAACCGTGAGACTCAAGTGATCGACCGCCATCCGGTCTCCAAAACGTTTGGAAACAGAGCAAACCTCGACAATCGTCGAAGAGAGGGATGGTATTTTAGACATGACGGCAGATGCAGCAGATCTTCAGAGGGCTATTCACGTATATCACCTCTTATAAGCTGTGATGTCAACCCGAAATCGGCTCCGTTTCGAAAAGTGTCGTGCTCCAGAGAAACACAAGGGGCCCACTCCTCAACGGGAGCCGATGATCCTCTACTTCTCTGCTGGTGAGGCCTTTTAGAGCGAGGATCAGAATCCCAGATCCTTGACAAGCCCTTGGAAAGACAGGAGGCTCACTGTCGTTTTTAGAATTTAGCGACCGTGCTATACTGACGAGTATAATTATAGTTAGCTGGCGAAAGAGGCGCGAAGATTGCCCAGCTCGAGACAAGTGAAGCAATTGCAAACAGCGCTTCCTTAAAAGTTGTGAGATGTTAGA
>JAPUHZ010000273.1 GCA_027297485.1 Deltaproteobacteria bacterium | reverse complement strand
CACCGGAACTTTGACTCCCACTTCCTTGACTGCCTGCACCACCCCTTCAGCCACCACATCGCAGCGTACGATTCCTCCGAAGATATTGATCAACCCGGCTTTTAGATTCTCATCCAGGATTAGAATCCTGAAAGCATTCTTGACCTGTTCCAGGTTGGCGCCACCTCCAACATCCAGAAAGTTGGCTGGACTCCCTCCCGCCATTTTAATGATGTCCATGGTCGCCATAGCCAGCCCGGCTCCATTGACCATGCAACCCACCTCGCCATCGAGCTTGATGTAGCTGAGCCGATAACGCGAGGCCTCGATCTCGGGAGGCTCCTCTTCCAGAAAATCACGCATCTGGACAATCTCAGGTTGTCGATCGAGGGCATTGTCATCAAAGTTCATCTTGGCATCCAGCGCGTAGAGCTCACCCTCCTCGGTAAGCACCAATGGATTGACTTCAACCAGCGAGGCATCCGTCTCTTCAAAAGCCCGGTACAGAGCACTCATCAAACGAGCGGCCTTGCCTATGACCTTGGCATCCAGGCCTAGCCCGAAAGCGATTTTTCGGGCCTGGAAGGACTGCAGGCCGATGCCCGGCTGAATAGTTTCCTTAAGAATCAGATCAGGACTCTTGCGAGCCACTTCCTCGATCTCGACTCCTCCTTCCCGGCTGGCCATAAAAACCGGTTTCTGTCGACTTCGGTCGATCACAATTCCCAGGTAAAACTCCCTTTGGATGTTGAGGCCCTCTTCAATCAGGACACACTGGACCACCCGTCCTTCCGCTCCCGTTTGTGGCGTTACCAGCTTGGATCCAATCAATTTCCTTGTCATCTCCTCCGCTTCATCCGGGCTCTTGGCTATCTTGATTCCGCCTCCCTTGCCTCGACCTCCGGCGTGAATCTGGGCCTTGACGGCCACCGTTCCGCCCAATTGTCTGGCTATTTCGTAGGCTTCCGGGGAATTGTGGGCAACCTTGCCCTCAGGTATCTTGACCCCGTAACGGATCAAAATTTGCTTGGCTTGATACTCGTGGATTTTCATCGCGGTCTAATAAACACTATTTGGCTTTTTAGTACAACTTCATTTTCCAGTGGACGATGATTCGAGGAGGCAGCCTATCGAACTGTTTCGGGTTGATTGCGGTCATAGACGATTTGGCCATTCAGACCGGTCATGGCAATCGGAACACCCTCTTTAATCTCGTCTACGGGAATGGTGAAAAAGTCCTTATCCAATACCGTGAAGTCTGCGTACTTCCCAGGTTCTAAGGTTCCGATCGTATCCTCTGCCATCATATATTCGGAAGCCCAGGTGGTCGCCATCTTCAGGGCAGTGACTCGATCAATCCTCTCCTTCGGATTCAGTACCACCGTTTCTGATGAATTCGGCAAGGGGGCTTCCCGGGTGACAAGTGTGTAAATTTCCGACCAAAAATTCGTGAAATCCGCTTCGAAGGTGACGCGAATCCCCTCATCGATCCATGTTTTAACGGGCATGATAAAGGGCGTCAACTGTTCCCCATAGTCGCCGCCAAGACGCGGTATGTTGGTGAGGTTAATCGGTTTGACATTGAGAATGATTCCGAACTTCTTGACGCCTGCCATCACGTCTGGGAGCGTTCCGACAAAGGCGTTGTGCTCTGCAGTCGTTCTGAGACCGCGCATGTACTCCAGGGAATAATTCCACTCTTTCATCGCTTCTTCCAGCATCTGAATGTACAGTCGCAATCCATGGCTGCCCACTCCATGGGCTTGCACAGGACGCCATCCATTCACAATCGCCGCCTTATACGATTCCCAAGACTTGCTCCCAGGAGCGGGGCACTTTTCGCGAGCTTTGACTTCCGGGGGAGCTAGGACATCGGACCCGAGGCATCCATGCCACAGTTCGCCATCCCACGATTCATTGGCCATGCCATTCAACCACAGCATCTCACCACCACCAGAGTGAGTCGTCCAGGGGGCACCCATACCTTTATAAAACTGTCGGACGGTGGTCAGGTTAAAAAAGTTTCCCCTCTGCGATTCGATGTAATAAGCCAGCCGGTTTGACATCATGCCCTTGCGATTCAGGAGATGGTAGGCAGCGATGACTCGGGGATACAAAATGCGGGTCGCGACCGTGGTAATTCCGAGTTCCTGCAAGTCCAAACCGTGCAAGCGCAGTGCCTCCGCCAACTTATCGAGAGGTTCATCACTCCACCACACCTCAAAGGTCAAACCTCCTTGGTCAGGAACGGCAGCACGTCCGTCTGCTGCCGATCCGGGGCCGTTTTCCCAATCTGAGCTTTCCTCCCAGGTGGGAAACAGTTTCTTCATCTCTGCGATCGCCGCCCCATTGAAGATGCCCTGTGCAGCATTGACTTTAATCAGGATAGGATGATCGGGAATGGCGCTATCGAACTGTCTTCTGTTGATCTTGCGAAGATACAGCCAACCTCCTACTTCTTCCCGCTCTTGCTGACCCGTGTCAAGACGAACGGTGATCCATTTTCCCACCGGTATCCTTTGTACTCGAATCGCATTAGTGATCGCCTCTCTCAGTTTCTTTGTTGTCGACTCGGCAGTCTCTTCTGCCACTACTGTTAACTGCACACTGGGGTCTTCAAGACCCACAGCAGGTCCATATTCAGCAACTGCACGCGTGAAAAGATGGTAGTGAGTTTGGATCAAACCGGGAATGGTCGTTTTCCCGCCTAAATCCACAATTCGGGTTCTTGGACCAGCCAAAGACTTCATTTCTTCAGTGGTCCCCAGGGCCATAATCCTTTTCCCTCGGATCGCCATGGCCTCATAAAGATTCCCTGGGGTGTTGGGAACATTGCTGCGATCATCCATGGTTACGATTTTTCCGCTGACTAACAGGGTGTCCGCATACCCTTGTTCTTCAACTGAAGGCACGGGATGTTGGGAAAGTCCACTCCGAGGCAAAAGCAAACCCATGAGAAAAAGAATTGAAAGAGTGGGAAACCCCTGTCCCATAATTCGGTAATTCATCGTACTAAACCTCCCTCCATGGACCTCCGGAATGGGGTGTGACTTATTCTAGATGGTAGACCTTCAAGGGAGGGAAGGCAATGGAAATGCTTGATCTGGAAGACGGGGATGTATCATCCTGGTTTCCAAGTGAATTGCCGTCGGGCCAACCACTCAGGAAGCCGCCCATGAGTAAAAGTCGTCAAGAGAGATCCTCCGGGCTGTGGACAAGCCCGCTGAAGGCTGCAGACCTGGCGACTGAACTGCGCTTTTCCGACGTCTTGTGGGACAGCCAAGAGGAAACCCTGGTGTGGCGCGAGGAGAGGTCCGACCAGGGTGTTCTGGTGTGTCAATCACCGCAGGACTCATCGCCGCGCGATTTGACCGGTGAACTCTCCGTGCGTGCACGAGTCGGGTACGGCGGCGGCGATTTCACCGTCTCTCATGGATCTGTTTATTTTGTGGCCGGGGGACGCCTCTATCGGCAGCTTCTCTCCGGCAGTGAGGCTCAACCGATCACACCCGAGGGTGGAGAGTGCTCCGCTCCCAGCGTTTCTCCCGATGGCAAACAGGTGATTTACGTTCACTCTACTGAGGGAACGGACGTGTTGGCACTGGTCGATACCCAGGGCAAAGATCAACCGGTGCAACTAAACAAAGGCCATGATTTTTACATGCATCCCTGCTGGCACCCTCAGGGAAACCGGATCGGCTGGGTGACCTGGAATCACCCCTCTATGCCCTGGGACTCAAGTGCCCTCTACCTGGGAGAGCTGGATGGTAAGAAGGGCACACTCAGACTCACTTCCCAGAAAATTGTGGCCGGAGAGTTGGCGGGAAACACCGGCATCTTTCAACCCGCATTCTCCCCGGACGGTCGCCATCTGAGTTATCTCTCCAATGAAAGTGGCTGGTTTAACGTTTACTGGCTGGACCTCAGTTCGGGCAAGAAGGAGTTGCTGGTCGGTGAGGAAGCGGAATATGGCGGGCCAGCCTGGATCCAGGGACTCAGAACCCAGGCCTGGACGGCTGACGGCAAATCGCTTTACTTGTTAAGAGCCAAGGATGGCTTTACCTCTCTGGTCAGATTCGACCTGCAGAGGCGAGAGCTGCAGCAAATTCAAGGAGAAGTACAGCAGTACACCTCCCTCTCTCAAATCGCCTTAAGTCCACAGGCGGAAAGAATCGCTCTGCTTGCTTCTTCTCCAGTCTTACCCTCCCGCATTGCTTCTGTCTCGCCCCAAGGTGAGGTTAGGATTCATCGAGCCAGCAGTTCGAAGCACCTGAGTGAAGATTATCTCAGCCGTCCTCAATCCCTTCGTTGGAATGTCAAGACGGACTCTCCCGTCGCCCGCTGCTATGGACTCTACTATCCCCCCTCCCATCCGGAGTTTGAGAGTAGCGGACCTCCTCCCACAATCATTAAAATTCACGGCGGGCCCACCTCGCACTATGCATCTGATTATCATCCCGACACACAGTTTTTCATA
>JAPUHZ010000272.1 GCA_027297485.1 Deltaproteobacteria bacterium | reverse complement strand
GCAGGAAAGGCTCTAATGCGGACGTCTTTCAACCGGAAGTTGACCCACGCCCAGTGCCTTCCCTCCATCTCCAGTCCGCGGATGATCTTTGGCGTGCCCTTCACAAGCGTCGGGTTATTGTGATCCCCGTGGCCGTGGCTTACAGTTACCACATCGGCCTCAAGAGTCGGCATGGGATAACCGATGTTGCCGAAAGGGTCCGTCGCAATGATTACACCCTCGGCCGAGGTAATGGCAAAAAACGCGTGCCCGTACCAGCGCAGGGTCACCTGCTTCTGGGCAAACACAGCCGATTGAGTCAGCAACACTGCCAGCAGCGCGCTAACCCTAAGTAACAATCGCATCGATTGCCTCCTTTCAGGCAAAGGTCAACTGAGGTCTCCGTTATCTACCAGCTTCTGACCCGTGGGGCTTCATGAGTCCCTTCCCGTGGACTCCCGCACGCTTTTAACCGTCGAAGAATAATCTTTTCATCCGGGAGTAAATCAAGGTTTTGTTTTTCCCGATGCGGACACCTTTTTTAGTTCCCTTTCAATGGCCGCCTCAAAGACTTCAAAAGGTCGAGCCCCAACGATCAACTGGCCATTGAGAAAAAATGTGGGGGTCCCTCTGGCGCCGAGAAGGGCCGCTATAGCGGTTTCACCATCAACTTTCTCAACGTATTTTCCTGAATCAAGGCACTGATTGAAGACCTTATCCTCCAGTCCTAGCTCACGGGCGTATCCCTTGAACCTCCCTCGCGTAAAGGCAAAAAGGGACCCTGCGCTCGCAAAGAGTTTATCATGGTATTCCCAAAACTTTCCCTGTTCGCCAGCGCACTCCGCCGCTTGGGCTGCCGCCTTTGAAGGCTTTCCCAGAATGGCGAAGTGCCGATATACAAATTTAACTTTCCCTGTTTTGATGTACCTTTCTTCAATGAGCGGTAAAGTCTTTTTCCAGAATTTGCGGCAGAAGCTACATTGAAAATCGGAGAATTCGATGAGCGTGACGGGAGCCTTGTTCTTTCCCTGAATCGGCCCCTCTTTGGATAAATGGGCGAAAATGTCCTCTTCTGTTATGGGCTGGGTTAGAGCACTCCCGCTGAAGAGAACGGACAGGATCAGGTTTGATATGATTATTATCGCTTTACTAGCTTTTTTCATCGCTTACTTGTCCCTGAAATACCAGGTTAAAATTACCTCTCACAAGAGAGGGTTCGTTGGGTCAAAAAAGACGGAACCCAGAGATTCTAAAAAACGAAGGTGCTAAATCAGGTAGACGGTGTTGAATTGATAGATAGGAATTGAGGAGGGAAGAAAAATGGTACCCGAAGACGGTAAAAGTGCATGGTGGAGAAGCCCTCCATGCAAGAGGGCTTCATGATAAGCACCTATGGCCCTCTTTCCCATCTCTGAAAAATAGATCTTTTTGTAGACCTGAAAGACTTGGGAGAGAAAAGGATTCTCCTCGTTGTCTAGGCAAGAAATAGAACCTGGAATCTGGCTGGTGCTTTTGGCTGAAACCTCGTTCTCTGGGAGACAAAAACCATCATGAAAAACCAGGAGAGAGAAAAAGAAAACAAGAGACACAGTG
Organism: Deltaproteobacteria bacterium; assembly: GCA_027297485.1. The sequence goes on along the minus strand of JAPUHZ010000272.1, from coordinate 2,605 downwards.
AGAAAATGATGTCTAAACACAGAGAAGAAGTTACCGGTTGTTTTTCTTTATGTCAACAGGAACATCGTTCAATTGTCGCCTGGGGGGGCGGCTTGATCAACGGCCAGGGGTGCCGGCCACCATTGCAAGGGTCATATGTTCAGGAGGAGATCCCCCAGAATAGTTAAAAAATAACCCAAACTCACATAAGCATTGAAGTCAAAGAAGGCCCGGTTGATCCGGGAAAGATCATCCGGCTTGACGAGCCGATGTTCCCAGATCAGGATCAAAGTGACCGCTGCCATACCGGTCCAGTAAATCACTCCAAGCCCTGCGCTGAGACCCACCAATGCCAAAAAAAGTACGGTCAAGAAATGGAATAGACTTGAGAGCCTTAGGCCCCAGACGACACCGAAGCGGACAGGAATAGAATAGAGACCATGACTACGGTCGAACTCGTAGTCCTGAAAAGAGTAGATGACATCAAACCCGGCCAGCCAGAAAAGGACAGCCACGCCGAGAAAAAATGGGGTTAGGAGATCCGTTAGGCTGTTTGGCAAACCTATGACTGCCAGCCACGCCCCCATTGGGGCCAGCGATAGGGCAAGCCCAAGAAAGAGGTGGGAAGTCCAGGTAAAGCGTTTAGTGAAGGAATAGAAAAAGATGGTCGCCAACGCGACGGGGGAAAGAACGAAACAGAGGGGGTTTAACTGGTAAGCGGCGTAGATAAGAAGCACGGAAGAAAAGGCAGTTAGCAGGGCTGCCTCCCAAACCTTTACCTTCCCTTGGGGCAGTTCCCACCCGCGGGTGCGGGGGTTCAACGCATCTAGTTTTCTGTCTGCGATACGGTTAAAGCCCATGGCAGCACTCCGGGCGCCAACCATGGCGACTACGATCCAGATCAGAGTTCTGAGGCTAACCGGATGGGTGGACCAGGCTAAGACCAATGCGGCCATAGCAAAGGGCAAGGCAAAGACCGTATGGGAGAAGCGGATGAGCCGCCCATAAAGATGGAGCTTACTTAATAGATTCACCTCTCAGCTTTCTATTCAATTCAAAATGTAAAGTGCAAAATAAACAATGCAAAGTTTAGCTTTTTGAAATTTGCAATCTGCAATTTGCATTGAGTCAGATTCCCAGTTGGTTCCAAATCGAATCTATGTGCTGCTTTGTTTTCTCATCCATCACAATCGGGTCGGGCCACTCCCGCTCGAAGCCCTCGCTTTTCCATTTCACTGTGGCATCGATCCCCATCTTAGAGCCGTAGCCCATGAGCGGAGCGGCATGGTCTAGGACATCGACCGGTCCTTCGACGAAGAGGACATCCCGTTTGGGGTCGATGTGGTTTCCCGCGATCCAGGTGACTTCGGCGAGGTCATGGACGTTGACGTTATCGTCTACAATGATGATGATCTTGGTGAACATCATCTGGCCCAGGCCCCAAAGCCCGTGCATGATCTTCCGGGCATGGGCAGGATATTCCTTCTTGATTGAGAAAATAGCCAGGTTGTGAAAGACCCCGTGGACCGGAAGGTTCATATCGACAATCTCCGGAAAGGTCAGGCGCAGGAGGGGGAGAAAGATCCTCTCCGTGGCCTTTCCCAAGTAGACGTCCTCCATGGGCGGACGCCCGACAATGGTGGTAGAATAGATCGGCTTTTTCTTGTGCGTGATACAGGTGACGTGGAAGACCGGGTAGTCATCGGCCAGGGAGTAAAACCCGGTGTGATCACCGAAGGGACCCTCTCGGCGCAGCGGTTCTGAAGGATCAATATATCCCTCGATAACGATGTCTGAATTTGCCGGCACCTCCACATCTACGGTTACGGCCTTGACCAGTTCCAGCCCCTCTTTTCGTAGGAAGCCGGTGAAGAGGATCTCGTCGATCTGGTCCGGTAAGGGCGCGGTCGCGGCATAGATGAGGGCCGGGTCGCCGCCGAGACAGGCCGCTAGCTCCATTCTCCCTTTCCGTTCCTTCTGCTTCTGGTAGTGGCGAGCGCCGACTTTGTGGAGGTGCCAGTGCATGGCGGTCGTGCGGGAGTCGAAAACCTGCATACGGTAAAGACCGACATTGCGGTTGCCGTTACGAGGATCCCGTGAGATCACAGCCGGAAGCGTGATGAATGGACCTCCATCTCCCGGCCAGCAGGTCAGGACCGGAAGGGTATTTAAATCGGGGTTGTGCTGGATGACTTCCTGACACTCTCCCTCTTTGACGACTTTGGGAGAGATCCCTGCCAGGCGCACCAGCTCCGGCAGCATGCGAAGTTTATCCCACAGGGAGCCCGGCGGCTTCATACGCGTGAGCTGTTCGATCTCACGCGCAATCTCCTCGATGTCATGGACTCCCAATGCCAAAGCCATGCGCTTAAGGGAACCGAAGGCATTGATGAGGACGGGGATCTGCTTGCCCACCACATTTTCAAAAAGAAGGGCAGGTCCGCCGCTTTTCATAACCCGGTCGGCGATCTCGGTAATTTCCAGTTCCGCCTTGACCGGATGGGTTATACGTTTTAGCTCTCCCTCCCGTTCCAAAACTTGAACGAACTCTTGTAAGCTGTTGAAAGCCATTTTACCTATAGCCTTATCAATACGCTTTTTGGGACTGATTTAAATAAAAACCTTT
>JAPUHZ010000271.1 GCA_027297485.1 Deltaproteobacteria bacterium | reverse complement strand
GCCCGGATGGTGGAATTTGGTAGACACACGGGACTTAAAATCCCGCGGATCTGAAAGATCCATGCCGGTTCAATTCCGGCTCCGGGCACCAAATTTAATAGCATAACTGAACACCCATTTTCCCCTACTTAGGCAATGGGAAATGATCCATCCCTCTAGTCGAATGTGTACTTGTTAATATTAGTCCTGGCTACCCCTTAGGGAATCCTGGAGTACGATGATTTCGAGCTTGGGATTGAGGGTGTCTCTTGAGAGTTTCACCAGGTTGCCTTTCACCTTACGGACTTGCGGAAAAATTTGGGTGAACTTTTCCACGTAGCTCTCCCAGCGGTAGTGATGCGGTATGGCTATCTTCGGCTTGACCTGCGCCACGACCTTCGCTGCATCCTCAGAAGTGATGCGGAAACCCCCTTGCCCGAGGGGAACCAGCAGCACCTCGATCTTGCCCATCATCTTGAGCTGCGATTCGCTAAGCAGGTGACCCAAGTCTCCCAGATGAGCTACACAGATCCCGTCCATGGAGACAACAAAAACGGCATTCTTTCCCCGAGCCAGACCCATTTGGCTGTCATGATAAGCCGGAACAGTATAGATGGAGACATCACGAATGGTCCTGTGGATACGATTCCAATTTCCATCACGAGAGGTTAGGCCATGAAGCACAATCGGGTTCCCTGTGGCCATCCAGATAAAGCTGTGGTTGCCGTGCAGATGGCTCGTGGTGATCACATGAGGGGAGATAGCCGGAGGTGGGTAGAGCTTCCCATGGGGGTCCATGAGGATCTTTGTCCCTTGCGATGACGTGAGAAGAAAGGCGGCATGGCCGAGCCACTCGATAGTCATCGTCCGGGAGGACGCAGCGACGGGGATGAACCGGGGCCGACTCCTTACGAGCTCGATCTCATGACAGAAGGCTGAAGCCACTCGCGGGAGAAACAGAACGAAAAAAAGAGAGAAGGCCAAAAACCGATAGGCAGCTTGAAACAGGTTACAGCGCCACACTATTAAAACCATACCAAAGCGCGCATAGGATGTCGAGGGAAGGAATATACCATGATGGTGACACCTGAAACATTAGCCAGAGGGTCATGGGACGAATTGAGTTTCCATTTCGCCCCACAGGTGGTGTTATTTACGGCTTTAAAGCTGCTTATTTTCCCTGCCATAGCAAAAGGGGCGAAAAGCGTCTCCAGTATAGCGTCGGCTACGGAGTGCTCCACAAGAGGAGTGAGAATGGTGCTCAACTGCATGACTGCCATGGGATTGTTGGAAAAAGAGAACGAGAGGTACGGTTTAAATGATCTCTCCAGGAAATACTTCCTCCCTTCCAGTGAAGACTATGTCGGTCGCCTGTTTATCGATGGTGACCGGCTGATGAAGCTCTGGCTAACCTTGCCGGAAGCCGTGAGAACAGGAAGGCCTACTCTTTCCTTCTCCACAGATGAGGAGAAGGAAAGATGGAATATAAACCTAGTGGACGCCTTGTTCCAGGTTCATAAACATTATGCCTGGAGGCTTGCCGATGTTTTGAAGAATGACACCTCCTTCTTCGCAGAAAACCATGGAATAATAAAAATATTGGACGTGGCAGCGGGATCAGCAGTATGGTCACTGCCTTTTTCGCTAAGATACGAGCACGCGGAAGTAACGGCGATCGATTTTGTTGCCGTACTGGAGGTGGCAAAGAAATATACCCGGCAATTCGGGGTCGGAGATCAATACAGGTTCATCGGAGCAGATATTAGAGGGATTGATTTCGGGAGCGATGAGTATGATTTAGCGCTATTAGGCCACATTTGCCATTCTGAAGGAGCGCACTGGAGTCAGGAGTTAATAGGCAAGTGTTTCCGTGCATTGAGAAAAGAAGGGAAGCTTTTAATCATGGACTATATTCCTGATGAAGAGAGAAAATCCGACAATTTGCCTTTGTGGTTGGCTGTCAATGCTCTGCTGGGAACAGATGAGGGGGATACATTCACGGGTTCTCAATACCAGCATTGGTTGTTAAATGCTGGTTTTAGCGAAGCCCGAACTATCCCAGTGAATGGTCACTCCCCGATTATGGTTGGTGTAAAAGGTTGATTGATTTATCCGGCTCCAAAGTCCTTTAATTCTGTGAGCTGATATGCCATAGAGATGTGTGAATCAGGAATTCAGAATGAAAAGAGAACAGGCAACTTCGGCCTCGCTTGAGCATGAGATCCTTGAGTGGATCGAGCGCGGTCGCGGCTCTTCCGACGAAGACTTCATCGCGGAGATGATCCAGACCATCCTCAAGTTGGCCGGGGACGAAGCCAGCCGGGGAGATTTAAAAATTCTCAATAGGGCCCTCAAGGAACTACGCTATGCCTTTAAGGTCTTTGCCCCCTATCGCTCGATTCGCAAAGTGAGCATATTCGGATCCACTAGGATTCAAGAAGGGGATCCCTATTATCGGATGGCCGTTGAACTTGGACGGCGACTTGCCGATGAGGATTTTATGGTGATCACAGGCGCAGGTGCAGGCATTATGCAAGCGGGCCACGAGGGGGCCGGGAGAAAACGAAGTTTTGGCGTCAATATCCAGCTTCCTTTCGTACAGAAGCCGAATCGATTCATTCGCAACAACCCTAAGCTCATTACCTTTCATTTTTTCTTCACCCGCAAGTTGATGTTTGTCAAAGAGGCGGATGCCGTTGTCTTCTTCCCCGGAGGATTCGGCACTCATGACGAGCTTATCGAGGCCCTCACTTTGGCGCAAACCGGCAAGAGCCAGATCGTTCCGATCCTGTTGATAGACCGTCCGGGTAAAGGCTACTGGCGAAAATGGGAAGACTTTGTTCAGAGGGAGATGTTAAATCGGGGATTTGTCTCAGAGCAGGATCTGAGCTTTTTTAAGATCGTTGAAGAGGTTGAGACGGCGATTCAAGAAATTAGAAACTTTTATTCCAACTACCACTCCTATCGATTTGTCAACCGGGATTTGGTGATTCGTCTGGTTCATCCGCCCACGGCAGCCCTGATAGATGGACTGAATAGAGACTTCCGAGATATATTGAAAGAGGGTGAGGTGAAGGAGACAGGGCCTCTTCCTGAAGAGTCAGACGACCCTGAAACCCTCTCTCTCCATCGTCTTTTAGTCCCCTTCAACCGGGAAGACTTTGGTCGATTAAGGCAGATGATCGACGCGATCAACGGTCGAGTCTCATAGGGTTAGCGTGGAGGAGTCCCCAGTGGCCTTTCGGCGAGTCGGTATTCTGAGCATCGGTGAAATGGGCTACCATTGGGCCCGCCTCCTTGGGGACCACGGAGTAGAGGTGCTCACTTATCTAACGGGGAGGAGTGAGCTGACCCGGAAACGCGCGGAAAATGCCGGTGTGCGGTCCGTTCCCTCTTTGGCACGACTCACGTTAGAGGCTGACCTTATAGTGTCTCTCGTTGTCCCTTCTGTGGCAAAGCGTGTGGCCTCGAAGGTGGCCAAGGCTCTCGCAAAGGTGGGGAGGAAGGATTTCCTCTACCTCGATGCCAATGCCATCTCCCCTATGACAGCTAGGGATATCGAACTGGGTCTATCCCAGGCACAAGCGATTTTTATCGATGGTTCTATTATTGGTTCTGCCGTTAAGCTCAATCGGGGCACGGTCGTCTATGTTTCAGGTCCCCAGGCGCAACAGATCAAGGGGCTTGAGCAGTTCGGCTTTTCCGTCCGGCTCCTTGGACCCGATACGGGTCAGGCCTCTGCCTTCAAGATCGTCTATGCAGGTTTGACCAAAGGGCTTCAGGGACTGTTTGTAGAGCTCTTGATCGGTGCAAGAAGGTTTGGCTTGTTAGATGAGATTTTGCGCCGTTATGATGAGAGTTTTCCAGGTTTGCCGGGCAAGGTCGGTCGAGGCATGCCGCATTGCCGGTTCATGCCGGTAGAAGGGCGGAGGAGATGGGCGAGCTTAGCCGGACCTTCCGCCACCATGGGTTAAAGGCGGTGATGGTCCCCGCCTCCACCAAGGTCCTGAATAGCATAGCTGCCCTCAATGCCGGGACGGCCTCGGAGACAGGGACAAGAGAGGGGGATCTACTGGAGACATTGGAGCTTTTTTTTCAGAGGGGTCTTTTACAGGGCAAGGGGTAAGAGGGGAAGTCATACGAACGAATCCGACGTAGAGAAAGGGGATTTAAAGTGGCAAAGGCACCGGAAAGAGTAGAGAAGAAGCAGCCTGAGTATGGCTCAGATGTCATTGTGGATTTAATGAAGGCCTTCGATATTGAGTATACGGCCTTTAATCCCGGGGCGACCTTTCGTGGCATTCATGACTCAATTGTCAACTACGGTGGAAACTACCGGCCTGAGGTGATCTTCTGCTTTCACGAGGAGATCTCGGTAGCCCTCGCCCACGGTTATGCCAAGGCCAGGGGGAAGCCGATGATTGCCATCACCCATAACATTGTCGGTTTGCAGCATGCGAGCATGGCGATCTTCAATGCGTGGATTGATCGTGTGCCGGTCATTGTCCTTGGCGCTACAGGGCCAATGAACACTACGCGCCGACGGCCCCGGATCGATTGGATCCATACTGCGTTGGTTCAGGGGACGCAGGTCCGGGACTATGTGAAGTGGGATGACCAGCCCTTCAGCCTCGATAGCGTCCCCGAATCCTTTATCCGAGGATACCGTATAGCGACCACAGAGCCGATGGCACCGATCTATATCAACTACGATGCGGATTTACAGGAAGATGCGCTCAAGGAAGCAATCGAGATCCCGGATGTGACCCGTTTCTCTCCGCCAGCTCCAATGCAGGCAAATCCGGAGGCCTTACGCCGGGCGGCCCAGCTTTTGGTCGAGGCCAAAGCGCCTTTGATTATTGCCGATCGCCTCGGGCGCAATCCTAAGACAGTGGCCTCTTTAGTGGAGTTGGCAGAGCTCTTGGCGATCCCCGTCATGGACAAGGGCGGCCGCTTCAATTTCCCCAACACACACCCTCTGGATATAACGGGTGGGGTGCGGGAGCTGCTGCAAAAAGCGGATGTGGTCTTGGCCCTGGACGTGATGGACCTCTATGGCGCATTGACCGAGGTCAATCGGATGACGCGGGTCTCTGAATATATCACCAGCCCCTCAGTTAAGATTGTTCATATCTCGATGAACGATATGTTAGTCCGTAGTTGGGCGGCGGACTATCAGGTCTTGCAGGCCGTGGATGTCCCGATCAGTGCCGACACCTCGGTTGCTGTGCCAGAGCTTACCCAGCTCTGCCGACAGATGATGAGCGGCGACTGGAAAAGGAAAGGGACCATCGAGACACGCTTTAACGCGATTAAAGAGAGGCACGACGGCCTGAGAGCCAAGTGGTTGTTGGAGGCCCGTGCCAGAGCGGGACGGAAGGAGATTTCTACGGCTTTCCTAGCCTATGAACTGGGCGAGGTCATCAAAAAAGAAGATTGGGTCCTGGTCAACGGCAACTCCAACGGTTGGGAACGCAAGCTTTGGGATTGGACTGAACCCAACCAGTATCTTGGGGGAAGTGGTGGCGCCGGGGTGGGTTATGGCATGAGCGCTGCCATCGGGGCTGCCTTGGCTCACCTTGGAAGCGGCAAGCTCTGCGTGGACATTCAAGCGGACGGGGACCTCCTCATGACCGCAAGCTCTCTTTGGACCGCGGCCCATCACAAAATCCCCCTTTTAATTGTCATGCACAATAACCAGTCTTTTTATAACTCCGAGGAGCATGGGATCCAGATAGCCAAATTCCGCAGGAGGCCGGTGGAGAATGCCGGAATCGGTACCCATGTGGACGATCCGTCTGTAAACTTCGCCAAGATGGCCGAGTCCTTCGGCGTCCATGCAGAGGGTCCCATTGAAGGGCCTGCCGATCTTCGCCCGGCCCTTCGGAGGGCTCTCAAAGTAGTCAAGGAGAAGAAACTCCCTGCCCTAGTCGATGTCGTGGCTGAACCACGGTGAAAGGGTTCCGCATATCTGACCGCGGACCCCAATCTCTGTTATTCGAGAGATAAAGAAAATTTAGAAAAGTTAGCCGCCCTCAGGTCAGGTTTAAATTTTACCCTACGGGAAGCACGCAAGCCCGGCCCCTAAAGGGCGTTTGACAAGGGACCGGGAGGATAGTCAGAATGGTCGACCGGGAGCTAAGGGAGGGTTTTTCATGGCATCGTTTGATATTGTCAGTCGCGTGGATATGCAAGAGGTCGATAATGCGGTCAATATAACCAGGAAGGTGATTCTTACACGCTACGATTTTCGACAATCTAAAACAGAAATCACCATAAATAAGAAAGAGAAGAAAATCGATGTAGTGACGGAAGATGAAATGAAAATGAGAGCCATACAGGAGACATTGGTCGGGAATTTCGTCAGACGGAAAATAGATGCGCAATGTTTGGACGCCAAAGAGATTCAGATGGCCTCTCATGGCATGGTCCAAAGGGAGTTTGCCATTAAAGAGGGGGTGGATGTGGAGATGGCCCGAAAAATGGTTAAACTAATCAAGGGTCAAAATCTGAAAGTCCAGGCTGCCATTCAAGACAATCAAGTGCGTGTTACGGGAAAAAATATTGATGATCTTCAGGCTGTCATCAAAATCTTAAGGGAAGCCAACCTCGAGATCCCTCTCCAGTTTGTCAACATGATGAGATGAAGATATGACCAACCAGTTGCGTAAAACAGACGAGGAATGGAAACAACAACTCACGCCGGAGCAGTTCTATGTCTGTCGCCAAAAGGGCACAGAAAGGGCGTTTACAGGAGAATACTGTGACTGCAAAGAAAAAGGGATTTACCAATGTGTGTGTTGCGGTAATGACTTGTTCAGCTCAGACACGAAGTTTGATTCTGGCACAGGTTGGCCTAGCTTCTGGGCGCCCGTCACGCAGGAGAACATAAGAACAGAAGAGGATCATGGCCTGTTCATGCGAAGGGTAGAAGTTCTGTGCGGCACATGCGATGCCCACTTGGGCCACGTGTTTGACGATGGTCCACCGCCGTCAAAGCATCGCTACTGTATCAATTCTGTATCGCTGAAATTCGTTAAGAAGGAGTGATAAAACCGATTGAATCAGGCATGGAGATTTGAGCGGAACGCAAATTTGCTTTAGCAGTAAACAGAGGGAGGCTCTGGATGGTACAGGTTTCTCAATGGATGACGGAAAAGGTGCTCGCCGTTGAGGTCTATGACAGCATCGGCATTGCCAGACGAATCATGGCCAAACACCGGATCAACCAGTTACCTGTACTCGAAGACGAAAAGCTTGTTGGCATAGTTACCGACCGTGATATCCGTGACGCTTATCCCACGAGCATGCTGATTGACCACGCTAAAGAGATAGACAGGTTTGCAGACTCTTACACTGTCGAAGAGATCATGAGCTTCAACGTGATGAGTGTCCGGCCGGAAACTTCCCTGGTGACAGCCATTAGGCTCCTGCGTCGTCAGCGCATCGGCTCACTTCCCGTTGTGAAGAAGGAGAGGCTGGTGGGCATCATCACGCGGAGCGATGTGCTTGATTTTATCTTGAGCGGCAAGAGTTTGAAACAGCCCCGCCATCGAAAGGGACAAGAGAAAAAATCTAAAGGTTAAAGCCCACTCCCCCGCTCCTCTCTAGAATCGGTCTTTCAGCTCACGTATTCTAGCAAACACGGAGACAGGGTCGGAGCTTAGATTTGGAAAGCTGCTCTTTAGATTCTCTTGGATCTCTTTGCTGTCCCAGCGGAGAAACGGATTGGTCTCCCTTTCCTCCCCTATTGTTGAAGGGATTGTAGAGATACCCTTGGCTCTCAGCGAGCGGACCTTTTGCATCTTCTCGGCCAGCTTTCTGTTGTTCGGTTCAAGGGTGAGGGCAAATTGGAGATTTTTCTCCGTGTACTCATGCCCGCAATAGACTAGCGTGTTGGCAGGGAGATCCTGGAGCTTATTAAGAGAGGTGTGCATCTGCTCGGCTGTGCCCTCAAAGAGGCGGCCACATCCTGCCACGAAAAGCGTATCCCCGCAAAAGAGTCTGTTCTCGAACAGATAAGCAATATGGCCTTTCGTGTGCCCTGGGATGAAGAGAACCGTTGCCCTGAGTTCGCCTATCCTAAACTCACCTCCTTCATCAAGGGGATGGGTTAAGCCTGGGATGCGTCCTTTATCAGTCCTGTAACCGTAAACTTCAAGGGGCAGGCGTTCAAGCAGGCCTGAATTGCCCCCGGTATGGTCTCGATGGTGGTGGGTGTTGAGGATGGCCTTGAGTTTCACCTCCTCCTCGGCAACCTTGCTTAGAACAGGCCCTCCTTCTGAAGGGTCCACAATTGCCGCCTCAAGAGTTTTCTCGCATACAATCAAGTAGGCATAGTTGTCTCGCAAGAGGGGGATCTGAACAATTCTCATAACCTTTGTGACTGCCAGAATCGGATCTTCTACTTTCCCTGATGCCTATAAGATTTCCCACCTTAATTCAACCCGGGACTAAAAGTGACAAATTTTGTTCTGTGCCGAAGGGGCTGTGAATTCAACTGCGATATAACAACCTGAAATTAATGCCTTTTTTTAAGCGGTTAAAAATTATCTAATGGCATGTATTTTGCTCCCAAAATTTATGTCCTTTATGCCATTTTGCCAATGTGATCAATTGACAAAGAAAACAGCGAGGGAGGAAGTTTGCTATGTCAACTAGGATGGGGACAGGAATAGGAAAAAGGGAGGCTGGCTGGGAGTGTGGAAGGGATGCTGCGCGGGCAGCCCTGGATGGAATTGGCCTTGGCGCTCAGCCTGACTTGGTGATTGTCTTCGCCTCACCCCGCTATAACCAGGTAGAGGTCCTGAAGGGAGTCCGAAGCGTCACTGGCCATGGCCCGCTTCTCGGCTGCTCTTCTGCCGGGGAATTCACAGACCGGCAGGTAATGAGCCAATCAGTGGTGGTGGCCGTGATCAGTTCGGATACCATGCGTTTTATGGTCCGGTGCGGCCGACATCTCAAACAGGACCTTTCCCGTGCCGTTGGCGAAGCGGTGTCGGACTTTCATGGTTCTTCCCCTGAGAGCCTCAGAGCCGGGCTCGTTCACCGGATGATCCTTCTCTTTGCCGACGGGCTTGGCGGTGGTGGTGAGGCCTTGATCGATGAGTTGATGGTTCGAACCGCGCTTCAGTACGAGCTTGTGGGGGGGGCGGCGGGCGACGACGTCAAGTTTAAGAAGACGCCTGTCTTTTATCAGGACGAGGTCATCACGGACGCATTTGTCTGCGCTGAGATCCTCTCTACTGCCCCCCTTGGACTCGGGATCAGCCATGGGTGGAGTCCGATCGGCCCGAAGATGCGGGTCACACGGTCCCAAGGGTTGGTCGTTAAAGAGATTAACGGCCGGCCCGCCCTTGACATTTACCGGGAGTTCGCCCGGGAAAAGGGGGTCACGCTGGAGGGAGAGGCCGTTGTTCCATTCCTCATGGAGCACATTATCGGATGGCTCTACCAGGAAGGGGATCAGAAACTTCGAGTCACGCTCTGGCCGCTCGATGATGGTTCGGTCATGTGCGCCTCAGAGGTCCCAGAGGGCGCTCTAATCAGTCTGATGAAAGCCACTGATCAGTCGGTCATTGAGACCTCAGGCCGGGCCTCCCGCTTGGCGATCGAACGACTTGAGGATAGTCCGCCGGCAGGAATGATTGCCTTGGAGTGCGTCTCCCAGCGGTTGAGGGTCGGTGAAGAGGGGATAGCACAGGAGCTTCCACGGATCAAAGACGTTGTGGGAGCAATTCCGCTGGCCGGGTGTCATGGGTATGGACAGTTGGCCCGCACCCGAGGGGCTTTTACCGGCCTCATGAGCGCCAGTGCATTGGTCTGTTTATTTCCCCAAGCATGAGCGAGGCTCACGGCAAGAGGGCTATCCCTCGTGAAGAGGCTAGTGGAACTTTTGCAAGGGGAGATCCGTGTGGAGAGCGAATTCGGCAAGGGCACAGCATTTCATATCATTTTGCCCCGAAGGATCTCCGTATCCAACCAAGTCTAATCTCGCAATTTTTTAATGCTCCTCTCTATCATGCTCCATACTGGCAATTGATAACGCATATGATCGCCAGTCACTCGGGGATTTTTCCTCATCCGCTTAGGCGCGTCCTATACGCTTGCGCTTGTTTGCGATGTAATCCACTACGATGTAATTTCCGATCTGGTCCGGCGAGGTGTAGAAGACGCGGCCCGTATTGAGCCGGGAGAGCTGGTCGATAAAACCCCGCCGATAGATGTCCGTCCCAAGCATGAAGGTGTTGATCTTGATCCCGCTCTGAGTGCAGCGCCTTACCTCTTTGAGAGTCTCCTGGACAATCTGCTCGTGGAGCAGAACAGAGCCCCATCCGCTGTGCAGCCGGCCGCCATGGTCTAAAGTGACCGCAGTCGGCTCACCATCGGTGATGAGAATGATCTGCCTGTTGGATGACCTCTGTGATCCGAGCAGCCGCCGTGAAAAGCGCAAGGCCTCTTTAATATCCGTTCCGTGCTCCATAAAGTAGGTGATGGCCACAATGGAAGGGAGATCCTGGGCCCGTATGACCTTGGCATTGGAGCGGAAGGCGACCAGGTGTAGGACATCTTGGGGGAACTTGGTATCTATCAATCGATGCAGAGCCAGGGCCACCTTTTTGCCTGCGTGCAGAGAGTCGTTCATGAGCATGGAGTAGCTGACATCGATGAGCAGTACCGTCTCACTGTCCGTGGAGAATTCCTGGCGATGAACGGAGAAATTCTTGGGTCCGATCTTTAGGGGAACCCCTCGACTGCCCTCGCCCATCGCATTCATCAGGGTCTCCCTAACGTTTACGTTGAGCGGATCTCCGTATTCGTACTTCTTGGTCTCTTCCAGCCTGTCCCCTTGCTGCCCCCTGAGTGAGGTCGTGTGCGCTCCCCAGCGATTTCTGTTAAGCATCTGAAAGATCTCTCTTAGCGCTTTGTCCCCAATCTTTCTCATTCCCTTCGGGCTGAGCCTAAGGCCCTGTTTTGTTTGGACCAGGTAGCCCTCCTCTTCCAGCATCTGTTTCACGCCTCTCAAATAATTGAGGTGTTCGTAGGCTTCCTCTCCCAACAGATCACGGATCTCCTCAAGATCCAGATCGGAAAGGTCCCCCATTCCTCTCTGCCCCCATCGGAGAAACTGCTCCAGCCGTCTCAATTGACTCAGGATCTGACCGGTTTCACCCATGCCCATCCTCTGCGACCCGTGGAAAGGATATTGATTAAGGAGTTCTTCCAAGCGTTCCATCTGACTCAAGGCCTCACTCAACTGGTTCAGTTGTTCTTGGCTCAGGGAGTCCAGGTTCTCCAAAAGGTTGTCCAGGTCCTCAACGGTAGTGTCCAACATCTTGGGCAAGTTTTTAAGGAAATTCTCGTCCTCCAAGAGGCGATTCATCCGATCTAACATCTCCATGAGCCCTGGATAGCCCTGGCCCGCAAGATCCTGAGGACGCCGCATGCTGCGTCTGGATATCTGGTCTTTGAGCCTGTCCCTGAGTTCTTGGTAACGCTGCTGGGCCTGCTGCATCCTGCGTGCCATTTCTCCCATGTCGTTGGCATAGCGACCGGAGAGACGCTCCATAAAGTTGCGCATCTTCTCGTGATAGGCCTCGAGCTTTTCTGCCAGGCTGTTGAGTTTTTTGCTGAGGGTCTGGGCCTGCTCGGGAGAGAGTTTGAATGAGTCGGGGGAATACCTTTTCAACATCTCTCTCTTTTTTTCTTCTGCCTCCCTTAAGAATTCCCTCATCCCCTTGACGGAACGGAGGCCGTCTTCGGAGATAAGACCTCGGCGCATCAAATCCCTCAAGGCCTTGCGCACCCCTTCTTCTTCTAAAAAGCTGTCAGAGAGATGTTTGAGGAGATCCTCAGAGGTGGGAAAGAGAACCTGCTGTGTGCCGTCCCATTGGGTGTAGCGGTGGATTCTCATCAGTAACTCACTATAGCGTAGGTTAGAAAAGAAGAAAACAGTCTATACGTGAAACCTGAAGCGGATAATATCCCCGTCCTGGACGATGTATTCCTTTCCTTCCAATCTGAGTTTTCCTGCCTCTCTGCACTTTGCCTCGCTTCCGTATTGAACAAAGTCGTTGTAGTGGACGACCTCCGCGCGGATAAAACCGCGCTCCATATCGTCGTGGACCTTTCCTGCTGCCTTGAGGGCAGAGGTCCCTCTCCTGATGCTCCAGGCTCGGACCTCCTCTTCATTGTGGGTCAGGAAACTCACTAATTGCAGTAGGACATAACACGATCGTACAAAGCGGTCCCGGGCCGATTCAGTCATGCCCCATTCTTTTAGGAACTCTGAACGTTCATCTTCCTCCAGATCAGTTAGTTCCATTTCCACCTTGGCGCAGAGGGGAACTGTCTCGAGCCGCTCCTTTGCCAGATAAGCGATGATCTCTCCTGGCGGCGTTTTCCCGATATCCTCCTCTTCTCGGTTTAGTAAGATCAACAGGGGTTTTTGGCTGAGAAAACCAAAACCAGACAGCATTCTTCCCTCTTCTTCGCTCAGAGAGAGCAGGCGCAACGGTTGTTCTTGTTCTATAAAGGCCTGACATCGCTCCAAGAGCTCTTTTTCGTGGCCCCGACCCTTTTCCTTTTTTAATCGAGCCAGGCGGTTTTCTATGACGGCCAGATCCGTGAGCTTTAGCTCGGTTTCAAAGTCTCGGATTTCCTTCAAAGGAGAGGGAAGAGTTTGGGAGAAAGGGCCGGCGAAAAACCTTACCACCTGAGCCAGGGCATCGGTCTCATTCATCTGATTGATCCTATTAGGGTCCAGGGCCTTTTCATCCTTGCCAGGGGCGAAGTCCATGAAGATCATTTCTACGTGAGTGAGTTTTTTCAGCTTGAGCATCGTACCTAGAGTCTCGACTCGTTTATCCGGCACCTTGATGACTCCAAGGTGAGGGTTGGCTTCTCTTGCGTGTGGCCGGGTCTGGGCCTTAAGGCCGGTCAGGGCGTTAAAGACGGTGGTTTTCCCCGAACCCGGAAAACCAACAATGCCGACTTTCATTCAACCTCCATTACGGAATATTATAGGATACGAGCTGGGGGAAAGACAGACAAGAGGTGGCTGAAAAATTAAGAATGAGTTAGGAGAAGGATAAAATCTGGTCGGCCAGGAAGGAGTGGATTTATGAAGGTTACTGTGGATAGGTCGAAATGTGAGGGTTATGGTAAATGCGTAGAGGTGTCACCAAAGGTTTTTAAGCTGGATGAGAAGTTCATCTCAGTAGTGGGCGATCCCAAAGGCGACACGGACCAAAAGATCCTGCTTGCCGCCAAGGTTTGCCCCACCAAGGCGATTATTTTGGAGGAGGAAGAGACCGGGAAGAGACTCTTTCCCTAACTTCAAAGATGCTACCATGATCTCAGCTCAGTACGTCATTATTGGCGCCGGGTTTGCCGGTGCGGCCACGGCCTATCACCTGGCGCGACGTGGTGTTAGGGAGATCGTGGTCCTGGAACAAGAAAGCATGGCCGGTGTCCATTCCTCGGGGCGGAACGCTGCTATGGTTCGCCAAGTTGTCTCTGATCCGGCTATCGCCGGTTTGGCCCGAGAGGGTGCAGCTTTCTTGCGTAACCTTCCTGCGGACTGGCCAGTCCCGGTGAGCTTTCAGCAAAACGGTTCCCTCCTTTTGGGTGGGGGGGAGGGGTGGAAAAAGATATCCCATGA